>CAZRYM010000106.1:0-6856 GCA_964604305.1 uncultured Thermotogaceae bacterium
CAAGGCCGGAACAATCGGTACCAAAAGTGGTGGAACCTCCCCATAAATAGGGTGTGCCCATGAAAAGCCTAATATTTTCTTCAAAATCTTCTTTTCCGCTACGGGCAAGGTTTAACGCTCCCTCACTCCATTCAAAGGTTCCCTTTGCCTGTTCAAAAACCGGATCTGACAAATCTTCCGTATAGATGTAAGAGCCTAAAGCCACCCACATACTGTTATTCATATCTTCAACGCTTTCAACCAATGCAAAACGACTGCCCACTTTATACAGGGGTTTGGAACAAATTTCCTCCATTCGATCCCTGTTGCAAAATGCCATTCCCTGATTCCTTGCATAACCGATATAGCCGTGATTGATGTCCTTAATCAGCGAAAAGTCCGTTCCCGTTTCTAAAACCTTTACCCATTCACCAAATATAAGCTGACGCGTTCTCTCGCTCCTGAATCTGGGATCTTTTCGGATATCCAAGACGGGTATCTTTACCTGTGCGTATTGTAAATTTTCCGGAAGGTCTTCTCCCAATACTTTAATTTCAGCAACAATTTGCGCTGAAAAATCATTAATAAACTGCCTCAACATTTCTTTAGCAGATTCACTGTCTACAAAAGCAACAACTTTTAAACCCTCAGCTTCATATGCCTGATACCTGTAATATGCAATTCTTTCATCCTTAAACAACCTTTTGATTTCGTAATCCAGTTCTTCTTTTAAGTTTTTAAACACGTATTCTTCGCCTCCCGAAACAAATTGATTTAATAAAGCTCACTAATGGTATAATAAACCAGCGGCTGCTTTGGCGATTATACAACATTATCGGGGACATTCACGCATCCCCTATAAAAAAACAAAATTGAAAGAAGTGATTATGTGATTAAAAGAGAAAATAAAGAGATAAAAATAGAAGGACTGAATCTCTTTGAATTGGTTGAAAAATATGGCACACCACTTTATTGCTACAGTGAAAAGGAAATATCAAACAGAATAAAGATTATACATGATGTGATGAATATAATTGGAGAATTCCATCTGGGCTTTGCCCTGAAAGCTAACAACAACATTCACTTGATCAATTACATGGTGAAAAGCGGTACTTGGATCGACATTGTGAATAAAAACGAATACACTCTGGCTCGTGAAGGAGGAACACCCCCGGAAAAAATTGTTGTCAACGGAAACGGCAAGACAAGAGAATTTATCAAAGAGATGATTGAAGAGGGAGTTTTCTCCATCAATATTGACTCTAGAGAAGAATATGAAAGCATACGCGAAATCATTCGTGAAATGGATAACAAGGAAAAGCTTCCTTTGTTCATGCTACGGGTGAACCCCGATGTTGATGCTCATACCCATCCATATATCTCCACAGGTTTAAAGGAAAACAAATTCGGTGTTCAGATGGAAACGGCAAGAAGCATCCTTTTAGGGGATAACGGATTAATAACCGGCCTGCACACACACATCGGCTCGAATATATTTGAAATCGGGGCATACCGGGACGCATTCGAGGCACTTCGTGATTTGAAAAAAGACTTCCCCAGGCTGAATTACATCAACATAGGGGGCGGTTGGGGTATCGACTACAAAAAAACAGGTGAACATTTTGACTTGGATGAATACAGAAAACAAGTCCTTCCTATCTTAAAAGAACTTGATTGTCCCATCATGATGGAGATCGGTCGGTTTATTCTGGGCCCCTCCGGTGTATTGCTTTCAAAGGTCCTGTATAAAAAGGTTACAGAATATAAAACATTTGTAGTATGTGATGCCAATATGTCCAGCATGATCAGGCCGGCTCTATACAACGCCTATCATCATGTTCAACCCCTTCATGTGAACCCCTCTAATGAAAAAATAACCGCTGATATTGTTGGAGCTCTGTGCGAGACAGGAGATCGAATAGCGGTAGATAGGGAAATTGAGGATGTCAGTGCCGGAGATTTGATAGCCATACACGATACCGGTGCTTACGGATACTCCATGGCATCCAACTACAATGCGGAATCACGCCCTGCTGAGGTTCTTATTAGTGAAGATGAATGCCGACTCATCAGAAAAAGAGAGGATATCAACGACCTTTTAAAAAAAATGAAGGTATAGGCGTTAAAAAAAAGTCATAAAAAGGTGGCGGTATGATGAGTAATGACAAATACTTTGCCGTAGATACGGCCTCCGTTGGTTTTGCCCATATAAAAATTATTACCGATTCATCAGGAGATCCCATTGATATTCTCTTTATTCATGCCAGTCCTGCGTTTGAAAAGATTTTCGAAAGAGAACAAGGACACTTTACCGGAAAAAAGGCCAGTGAGCTCACCCGGGAAAAAGACAAATTAGAAGAGATTATAGTATCATCCACAGCCCTTTTAGATGGAATTGAATTGAATTTTGATCAATATCAAAAAAAAATAAATAAATGGCTTCGCGTTCAACTGATACCACAGAAAGATCCTTCCTTTTTAGCCTGGATTAAGGACGTTACTGCGGAGCATGTGTTGATGCAAAATGCCTCTGATTTCGTCTTTTCGAAAAAAATCACACCCGATGATATTGTCAATAGATTTTCACAAATTACCCAGTCTGTATTCAGTACCCTTTTTCTCTTTTCCAATAAACAAATCAATAAAAGACATATCTACTGTCATTATCTAAAATCCAGTGACAAAAACCTCTATGAATCTCTCCAGTCGCTACTGGCGAATTTATCCATCAACGTAGATGCGTTTAACTGCAAAGAGGGGCCCATCTCATTTGAAGCAAGTAAAAATTGCTTGGGAAACGATGCCACAGTCAAAAAAATAGAAGAAATACTGGCAAATCATAAAACTCACAAACTCTTTACTTTCCCGATCATCAGTCCCGATTCATTGGAAGGACTCTTTTTTTGTCTTCAAAACGAGAACAACTGCAGAACAAATTTGAAGTTTGCAAAAACATATGCCGAACAAATAGGCATGGTCCTTTTCGGTGAGAAACAAGCTTCAAGGGAACGACGGGTCAAAGAAGAATTGCGGAAAAACAAGCAGTTGTATCAAATGATCACAGAAAATACCTCAGATGGGGTTGCCTTGTTTCGAAACGGTGTCTTCGAGTTTGTTTCACTCTCCTATTCAAAAATGCTTGGCTATTCCTTAAATGAATTGACGGGCATTACAAAGGAGCAGCTTTTCACCATGATTCACCCTGAAGACAGGAAAAAGGTCAGATCAATCATTGAAAATGTTGCAATGGAAAAAAGAGAAGCACAAATTTATACTTATCGAATCAGAAAAAAAGACGGAGAATATATCTGGTTTGAGGACAATTTGAACAACAAGTATGATACAGCAGGCAAACACATTGCTACCTATATCAACAGCCGTGACATCACCAATCAGGTTTTTTACGAACAGGTCCTCAAAGACAGTGAAGAGAGATTCAGAGAAATTTTCAACAACGCCCATGATGCCATCTATATCCACAAGATAGACGAGAACGGGATGCCCGGAAATTTCATCATGGCCAATCATGAAGCACTTGAAAGATTAGGTTACACCCTTAAAGAATTAAAACAAATGTCCCCTGCTGATATTGACAGTAAAAGAAAACGTGCAAATATCCCGGATATCATGAAAACACTCTTCGAAAAAGGTGAAAACGTATTCAGGGGAGAACATGTCACAAAATCCGGTAAGATCATCCCTGTCGAAAATCGGGTTCATGTGTTCACTTTAAAAAACGAGAAAGTAATTGTCTCCATTTCCAGGGATATCAGCGAGGAATTAAAGGCTCAGGAAAGAGAACGTCAGGACAAGGCCTTACTTCAAAGCATTTTGGATGCCCTTCCGGGAAAACTGAGGGTCATCGACAGAGACTATCGGCTTATTGCTGCAAATAACGCACTGCTGGAAGACATCACTTCTGAAACTCGCTCAACGCAAGACGTTATTGGACAAAATTGTTATGATTTGTTTTATTCCAAAGACAAACCCTGCAAAGACTGTACAATGAAGAATATTGAGTCATTGAAAGAGGCAGAGACTAAAATCTACTACAAAGATGAAAACGGAGAAAAAGACAAAAAGGCCTTCAAACTTTTTTTAGCACCTTTGAGAGATGAAAAAAATGAGAAAATAGGTATCATCGAATATTCTGTAGATATAACAGAACTGAAAAACGCTCAAAGAAATGCAGAAAAAGCCAGTCGGGCAAAAACTGAATTTATGATGAACATGAGTCACGAACTGAGAACGCCTCTCAACGGAATCATAGGATTTTCCGGTGTTCTTGAAGAATCAGAACTTAATGAAATCCAAAAAGAATTTGTCAGAAATATACAGATTTCAGGGAAATTACTACTGAATGTTGTCAGTGATATTCTTAACTATTCTAAGCTAGAGACGAATAAAGTGTCTTTGAACATTGAAAAGGCAGATTTAAGGCGACTGGTAACCACTGCTTTTAAGGGTGTGGAAGAAATGGCAACAAACAAAGGCCTGGATACACAGCTCTCTTTCGATGATGCTATTCCGAATTTTGTTCTCACAGACCCGATAAAATTCAGCCAGGTATTAACCAATCTGTTAATGAACGCAGTTAAATTTACTGAAAAGGGTTCGATCTGCTGCAAGGCAAACATGTTAAATCAAACAAAAAGTAATGTAGAAGTGTATTTTTCGATTTCCGATACAGGCATCGGGATTGCAGATGACATCAAAGAAAAGATATTCGAATCCTTCACTCAGGCAGACTCCTCTTTAACACGAAAATATGGCGGGACCGGATTGGGATTGACAATTTCCAGCAGCCTGTTGAAAATGATGGACAGTTCGATAAAAGTTGACAGCGAACCCGGTAAGGGAAGTACCTTTAGTTTTGTTATCTCCTTCCAATTACCCGTTGAAAAAAAGCTTCTCCGGCAACAAGAGAAAAACAAAGACGGTAATACTCAGCCAAATACCGTTACCAAATCCCGCAAAATCCTTATTGTTGAAGACAATTTCATCAATCTGAGGCTCAACCGAATGATCATCAGCAGGCACTTCCCTGAAGCAGAAGTGCTTGTTGCCGAAGATGGCAGAAAAGCCGTGGAAGAGTTCATTCAAAACCGCCCGGATATCATCATCATGGACATCCGAATGCCAAACATGGACGGGTTTGAAGCAACGGAACAAATTCGGAAGATAGAAGGGCGAAATTGGAAGACTAAAATCATCGCCCTTTCAGCGGATGCCCGAACAGAAAACATCCAAATCGGCATACTTTCAGGTTTAGACGGTTACATCACCAAACCGGTCGAACCGGAGGAGCTAATCAAAAAAATAGAGGAAATTATTCAAAAGTGAACCCAAGAAACTATCACTCTTCCGGCAGCACTCTTGCCAGCTCGGAATCTATAGCCATGGAAACCTTTTCGCCTTCTTTATAGATCTTCTTTTGGGCCGGGTTGTCGATTTGCACCAATACTTCTCCAAACTCCGTGCTGATAAACGATTCTACGCTGTTTCCCAAATAAATGTTTGTCTGGACTTCCCCATCCAGAATGCCCTCTCCCGGTTCCACCGGCTTCATGGATTCGGGGCGGCACATCATGGTAGCCTTTTGTCCGGCTTGAATCCCTTCCACATACGAGTAGGTATCAAATACTTTATCGTTGATCTTAACCACACATTTTTTTTCGGTGACCTCCTGAACTTCCACAGGGAAAAAGGCTACTTTTCCAATGAATCCGGCCACAAATTTCGAATCCGGTTTTTCGTAAATATCCTCAGGCGATCCCACTTGAACAATCTTTCCGGCATTCATGACGATGATTTGGTCTGACAAACTCATGGCCTCCACTCGGTCATGGGTAACGTACACAGCAGTTATACCAAAAGATTGTTGAATCCTTCTGATCTCAACCCGCATCTGCTCCCGCAAGAGGGCATCCAGGTTTGAAAGCGGTTCATCAAGCAAGAGAACGGAAGGTTGAACGATGAGCGACCGGGCAAGGGATACCCTCTGCTGTTGCCCCCCCGACAATCTGGAAGGTGCCCTTTGCGCCAGTTGCTCAAGCCCGACTATCTTTAATATCTCCATGACCCGTTTTTCGATATCTGATTTTGATACCTTTCTCAATTTCAAGCCGTAAGCAATGTTGTTGAACACATTCATATGGGGGAACAAACCATAGCTTTGAAAAACCATGGCCGTATCCCTTTTGTTGGGTGGCAAATAAGTGACATCCTCGTTGCCGATGTACACCTTTCCCTTTGTAGGAAGCTCAAAGCCGGCAATCATTCGCAGTGTGGTGGTCTTCCCGCATCCGGAAGGGCCCAGCAACGTGACCAGGGTGCCGGGTTCTATGAGAATATTCGCATCCTGAACGGCATGAACCTCACTGTGAGATTGTTTATCTTTGAATATCTTTGTAATGTTTTCAAGATTTACAGATGTTGTTTTTGTCTTCATATCATCAACCCCTCATTACCGCATCGTTTTTTGCGAGAACCTTGTTCTCCCGTATCAATAACCTCATCAGTCCAAATACTGCCAGAACAATAACGATAAGTGTCGTTGCCAAAACACTTGCCAGTCCGAAACGCAGGTTTTCGGAGAAATTATATATCAAAACCGTCATATGATACCATTTGGCTGAAATCAGGAAGATTACCGCACTGACAGCCGTCATGGACCGGACAAATGTATAGGAAAGACTGGAAATAAAGGCAGGTCTGATCAGAGGCAAAATAATCGTCCTGAACACCGTGGGTACATCCGCCCCAAGATCTGAGGCGGCCTCTTCTATGGCCGGATCAATCTGGCGCAAGGTGGCCACACCCCCTTCAATCCCAACGGGGAGCTCTCTCACCACGTAGTTGATGATGATGATGGCAG
>CAZRYM010000107.1:0-6770 GCA_964604305.1 uncultured Thermotogaceae bacterium
TTGTTATGACCGTTCATAAAGCATTCCCACCATTTATGCAAATCATTGCACATTTTGGTTCATGGGGAGCAATATTCGACAGTAAAGTCGCCATGGAAAACGGCGAATGGGATGGTAACTCAGACGGTTGGTGGGCATGGCATGATTTAGAACCTGAAGAATCATTCATCCACGACAACGACTTGGGTTCCGGTCCTTACATGCTGGAAGAATGGGACAGTGCACAACAGAGAATCGTGCTCAAAGCATACGAAGGTTATTGGGCCGGGGTAGCAGAGATGAAAGAAGTTATCGTATGGGGAGTAGACGAATTCTCCACAAGAAAATCCATGCTTGAAGCCGGAGATGCTGACGAAATTTATGTTCCACCTGCATACATCGACCAGGTCAGGGGACTTTCCGGCGTTAACGTGCTTGAAGGTTACGATGAATCATCCATCACTTCCATGCATTACGCATTCTCAGTAAACGAAGACAGTGAACATATCGGAAGCGGAAAACTTGACGGAAATGGTATTCCATTTAATTTCTTCAGTGACTTGAACTGTAGAAAAGCCGTATCACATTCCTTTAACTTCGATGCATTTATAGACCAGGTACTCAACGGTTTTGGGAAAAGAGTTCCTTCCGACCTGCCTTCCGGATTCCTCGGATTTGATCCAACACTCCCACTTCACAATTTTGACCTTGCAAAAGCTGAACAAGCTTGGAAAGCTGCATGGGGTGGAGAAGCATGGGAAACAGGATTCTACTTCCAGTTGCTTTACAACACCGGTAACGAATCAAGACAGACCGGTGCAGAAATGGTAAAAGTTTACACAGAATCACTCAACCCCAAATTCAAGATAGACGTTATGGGTGTCAACTGGCCATCATACTTGAAGGCAACCAACGAGAATCTCGTACCTATTTACATCATCGGTTGGCTTCCTGACTATCCGGACCCACATAACTTCATTTACACCTATTACCACTCACAGGGTGTTTATGGAAAACGTGGTGGATACCTTTACCAGGAATGGGCAAGAGAAAATGTTGATGAACAGATCGAAAAGGCTATAGCCAGTACAGATCCTGCAGAAAGAACTGCACTCTACAAGGATGTACAGATGAAGGCTATTAACAATTACCTTGGACTTCCTTTATATCAGCCTCTTGGACTTCAAGTCACACGAGATTGGGTTGATGGTTGGTATCCCCATATGACAAGATCAACCAGTCAGTATTACGTCCTGTCAAAGGGAGAATAATTTAGAAATCTAATAGAAAAAAACATGAGCGGGAGTTACATCCCGCTCATTTTGTTGTTATTTTTTTGTTTTGCGCGGAGAGATGGTAAAATATTATAAAATTTGATTTTTTTCAAGAAAAGAGGTGGCTTACTTGACAGCCTATATCATAAGAAGATTGCTAATACTTCCAATTATCTTAATAGGAATTACACTGATCATATTTTCGATGATCTGGATGCTGGGACCTGAAAGACTACTTGCTTCATATATAAAGAGTCCTGAAGCCTTAAAAACTGAAGATGCAAAAGAAAGACTCATTGCAAAATACGGACTTGATGAACCGACTGTTGTTCAATATTTTAAATGGCTGGGAAACATTTTGCAGGGTGATTTCGGTTATTCAAATATCGCCAAAAAACCCGTACAGGAAGCCATAGCTGAAAGAATACCCTATACTATTGAATTAGCGATGTGGGCAATTATACCGGTTATTGCAGGGGGAATTTGGCTCGGGGTAGTCTCAGGCACCCATCATAATCAACCCCTTGACCACGGGATCAGAATATTTTCCTTAATTGGATGGTCAATGCCTGACTTTGTTTTTGGGTTGCTGATATTATTGTTATTCTATACTGTATTGGGGTGGTTCCCCCCGGGATACTTGTCCTACGAATCTGAAGCGGTTCTTAGGTCTGCTGAATGGACCAGGTATACCAACATGGCAACCATTGACTCGATTTTAAACTGGAATTTTGATATTTTTGTGGATGCTTTCAGACATTTGATCGGACCTATTCTCACGATTGCATACCTTTGGTGGGCATATGTGTTGAGAATCACCAGATCTTCTATGCTGGAAGTTCTGAAAAAAGATTATATCAGAACCGCCAGGGCAAAAGGATTGTCGGAAAATGTCGTTATTAATAAACACGCCAGAAAAAACGCCTTAATACCCGTTGTTACAGTAGCAGGAGGTATGATTGTCTCTCTGTTGGCTGGTGTTGTTATTGTCGAATCTGTTTTCAACAGACCCGGACTTGGTCGATTTACTGCAGATGCGGCAACGCAATTAGATTATTTTTCTATACTGGGTTCTGCACTTGTATTTTCAATTATACTCGTTTTGGTAAACCTTATCGTCGATATTTCATATGCCTTCATAGACCCGAGAATAAGGCTATCCTGATGGGAGTGTTGTGATATGTCAGAAAAAAGAACAGAATTCAAAAGAATGTTGAAAAGATATTTGAAAAGTCCTACAAATATATTGGGTACGGTTTTGTTGATATTCTTTATTATAGTTGCCATACTGGCTCCGGTTATCTGTCCACCACAAGCCGGACAGGATCCCTTTAAAATTCCAATTGCTACTTGGAGTTCTGCACCTGTTGCACCGTCAGCAGATCATCCCTTTGGAATAATTGGTGGGAGAGATATTTTTTATGGGGTTATTTGGGGAACAAGATCAGCCTTTAAAATCGGATTGGTTGTATCACTAATATCAGCTTTGATCGGTATTATTGTTGGATCAATCTCCTCTTATTTCGGTGGTTGGATAGATGAGATTATGATGAGGATTACCGATATCTTCATGTCCATACCATTCCTTGTGGCAGCTATGATTATGACCACAATATTGGGAAAAGGGCTTGGAAATGTAATGATTGCCTTAATAATTTTTGGCTGGATGCGTGTTGCCAGGTTAATCAGGGGAAATATTCTCCAAGCAAAGTCTGAACAGTATGTCCTAGCTGCAAAAGCTTTGGGTATTTCTGATGCGAAAATCATTGTAAAACATATTCTTCCAAATACAATTTTTCCTGTGCTCGTGCAAGTGAGTATGAGAATTGGCTCACTTGTTATTACAGCTGCCGCTTTGAGTTTTTTGGGTGTTGGAGCAGAACCAGGTTATGCAGACTGGGGTACTATTCTCAGCTACTCAAGGAACTGGATGACAGAATTGAGTAAATCGTGGTTCGCCATCTTGTATCCAGGAACAGCAATGGTGCTGTTTGTACTTGCTTGGAACCTTGTTGGGGATGGTTTACGTGATACCTTTGATCCGAAGATGAAATGATAGAGGTGATTTGATGAATAAAGACAAAAAGCCGCTTCTCGAGGTAAAGGATTTGACAACGTATTTTCACACTGAAGATGGGCTTGTCAAAGCGGTAGATGGTATAAGTTATGAGGTATTTCCCGGTGAAACTCTTGGAATCGTTGGTGAAAGCGGATGCGGAAAAAGTGTCAATGCCCTTTCAATCATGAGGCTCCTTGAAAGTAATGCCGATGTAGGCGGGAGTATCTCCTTTGAAGGACAGAGTCTTCCCGAATTGAGTGAAAGACAAATGCGCGGTATTCGAGGCAATGACATAGCCATGATCTTCCAGGAACCAATGACAGCGTTAAACCCTGTTTTTACGGTTGGAGATCAGATTGAAGAGGCTATAATACTGCATCAGAAGAAGAGTAAAGAAGAAGCACATAAAATGGCGATTGATATGTTAAGAAAAGTAGGAATTCCCGAGCCGACAAAGCGAGTAGATGAATATCCTCATGAGCTTTCCGGTGGAATGCGACAAAGAGCCATGATCGCCATGGCACTTTCGTGTAATCCAAGAGTTTTGATTGCCGATGAGCCAACAACAGCACTGGATGTTACTATACAGGCCCAAATACTTGATCTCATGAAGAGTCTTCAGGATGAATACGGGATGTCTATTGTCATGATTACCCATGACCTGGGGGTTATTGCCGAGGTTGCAGATAGGGTTGTAGTCATGTACGCCGGAAAAGTGGTTGAATATGCTGACGCGGTAACGTTGTTTAAAAATCCCAAACATCCATATACTTGGGGGTTGTTAAACGCCATACCCAGATTAGATATCGAACAGGAAAGTCTTTACAACATTCCCGGGGTTGTACCTGACCCGTTGAATTTTCCTAAGGGTTGCAAATTCAACACCAGATGTTCATTCTGTGAGGAAAAGTGTAAACAGCAAGAACCGGAGTTGATAGAAGTTGAAAAGAATCATTTTGTTAGGTGTTTCTTCATAGAAAAAGTTGAAAAAGAAAAAGCAAAAACAAAGGCTGGTGAAAACCTGTGACAAAGCAAAAAGAAAAGGAAATCCTTCTTGAAGTGAAAGATATGGTGAAATATTTCCCGATCAGAGCGGGGGTTTTCAAACGCGTTGTTGCGCATGTAAAAGCCGTTGACGGAGTTAATTTCAACGTTTTCAAAGGGGAAACCTTTGGTCTGGTTGGTGAATCGGGCTGTGGTAAGACGACTGCGGGAATGACTTTAATGAGATTGTACGAGGCTACAGCAGGGATTGCCAACTTTAAAGGACATGGTGACCTTTTACAACTGAAAGGGACAGCCTTAAGGAATATGCGAAAAGACATTCAAATGATCTTTCAGGATCCTTACAGCTCTCTGAATCCAAGAATGCGTGTCAAGAACATCATTGCCGAGGGCATTAAAACCCATCATTTGGCACATGGATCTGAAGTGGATGACAAAGTTGCCGATCTTATGCAGAAAGTGGGACTTTCCACCGACCATATGTACCGATTTCCTCACGAATTTTCCGGGGGGCAAAGGCAGAGAATAGGTGTTGCAAGGGCATTGGCCGTTAATCCGGACCTTATCGTCTGTGATGAAGCCGTATCGGCTTTGGATGTTTCAATACAGGCTCAGGTTATCAACCTTCTAAACGATATTCAGGAGGAGTTTGGACTGACCTATATATTCATAGCACATGATCTTGCGGTTGTTAAACATATCAGTGATAGAATTGCCGTTATGTACTTGGGAAAAATCGTTGAAATGACAGATAAACATTCGTTGTTTGATAATCCGTTACATCCTTATACAAAGGCTTTGATTTCTGCCATTCCAATACCGGATCCAACCTATGATAAGAAAAGAGTCATTCTTGAAGGGGATGTACCCAGTCCAATTAATCCTCCTTCAGGATGCCGTTTCCATACAAGATGTCCCATTGCAAAGGATATTTGTTCACAGGAAGATCCTGTTTTTGAGGAAAAAGCAGATGGGCATTTTGTTGCCTGTCACTTTGTCAAATAAGAGAGGTATAAAAAACATTATGAATGAAGAAGTTAAACACAATAAAGACAAACCCCTTGATGAGGAAAACACTCAACACGAAGAATATGAATTACCCCTTTTAAAGATTGCAGATGAAGATGGAAATGAGATGAATTACGTCTGTTTACAAGAACTGGAATTTAATAAAAAAAAGTATCTCATCACCATGGAACTGGAAACTGAAGAAGATGACGAATCAGAAGAAGTGTTGGAAAATCCTTTTGAAGATGATGAGCTTGAAGTTTTCGTTTTTATCGAAGAAGGGGAAGAAAATGGAGACAGAATTATATCAATTGTTGAAGATGATGATGAATTTAATTCTGTTATTGAGGAATGGAATAGAATCATTGAAGCTGAGTCAGAATAGATAATTCCTACAAAAACACGATAATTTTGCATTCTAAATGCATTTTGTTGTATAATCAACTAGAAATGATGTAAAAATCGATGGGGGGAGTTAACTATGAAGAAATTTCTTATCTTGACGTTAATGGCATTGGTTGCCGTTTCGTTATCTTTTGGTCAGTTGGGGACTGACGTTTATGTTGGGTATAACCTGGGAATTAAGACAAATGCTGTTGAATCAGATGATGTCAAGTTTTTTCAGAACGGAAATGGATTTACCGGAGCCGCTTCACAGAGCACCAGTTTCATAGATCTTGGGTTGTTAGTGGACTATGAAATTGCTGATGGATTCTCAATCGGAGGCGGAATTGGAGGAGCAATACCCATAATGGGGAAGATATCCTACAATACCGGGGGATCAGCTTCTGAAACAGCTATGACATATGCCTTGGACGGTATCATAGGCGTCAATTATTCTTATCCGCTGGAACCTGTCATGCTTAAAGCAGATCTTATTGGTGGTGTTTCATTCCTGGACTTAAACCACATGGGATACATGGTAAAGGCAAAGTTTGGTATCGGATACGATATCGGAGGCTTTACAATATCTCTTGGAGCAGGTTATGAACTTAGAAATTACACTATTAAGCCTTCAGAAGCAGATGGAACAGCAGGAGCATTGTCATTTAATTCTATACCAATTGAACTGGGGATAACACTTCGTTTTTAAAAGTTTTAAAAACAATATAAACGTATGAGGGGCCGAAAGGCCCCTTTTTTTGGTTACCTACCCCACCACTTATGATATAATCAAACCGAAAAACGGTCTGAATAGATTTTCATCCGTATAATGCCGGAAATATGGTCCGGCAGTCTCTACGAGAGGACCTTAAATCTTCTTACTATGGGTGAATTCTCTGGTATGGCATGAATATGCCCCACCTTGGGATTTTCCTATGGTGGGGTTATTTTTTTTGGAGGTGTTTGATGAAAGCAGGAGTGATTTTTGGCAGTTCTTCGGACAAGCAAATCATGAAAAAGGTAACGGACACGCTTAAATCGTATGATATTGAGTACATTCC
>CAZRYM010000108.1:0-6755 GCA_964604305.1 uncultured Thermotogaceae bacterium
GTATGGTTATGAATCCCGTCGATCATCCTATGGGTGGTGGAGAAGGAAGATCAAAGGGTGGAAAGCATCCCCAGAGTCCTTGGGGAACCCTTGCTAAAGGCTATAAAACAAGACGAGGGAAACATGCTTCTGATAAGTTTATCGTAAGAAGAAGAAAAACCAAAAAGAGAAGATAGTGGAAGGAGGTAATGCCTTTGAGTAGATCTTCTAAAAAGGGGCCATTTGTACATCCTAAACTTTTGAAAAAAGTTCGAATGTTAAATCAGGCCGGAAAAAAAGAAGTTCTAAAAACTTGGAGCAGAGCATCAACAATAATACCTGAAATGGTGGGACATACTATAGCAGTATACAATGGTTTAAAACATATACCTGTGTATATAAGTGAGAACATGGTTGGCCATAAACTTGGAGAATTTTCATTCACCAGAAGATTTGGCGGTCATGCCGATAAAAAAGCGAAAGCCGGACAGGTCGGTAAATAGGAAAGGGGAGTTATAGAACATGGCACATCGTAAGAGATCAGTCTATCACAGAGAGCGTAAAGAACAACTGGCAAAAACACCCGTGACCGAGGCCAAAGCAACAGCGAGATATCTGAGAATCTCCCCGAAGAAGGTCAGATCCGTCATAAATGCAATTCGTGGAGAGAAAGTTGAACGAGCAATGGATATTTTGGACTTTTCACCAAAAAAAGGCGCCGCATTGGTAAAAAAAGTTTTAAATTCAGCGGTAGCAAATGCAGTTCATAATTACGAATTGGATGCAGATAAACTTTTTGTCACAGAGACATATGTCAATGAAGGACCAAGGTTGAAAAGGGTTTGGCCAAGAGGTCGTGGCAGGGCTGATATACAATTAAAGAGGATGTCTCATATAACAGTGGTTGTAGGAGATATTTCAAAAACAGTTGAAAACGACGAAAGAGAAACGAGGTGATTTGAACCGTGGGTCAAAAGGTACATCCCAGAGGGTTTAGACTAGGAGTTTCGGAAGATTGGCAGGCAAATTGGTTCGGCGGAAAAAATTATTCCGATTATCTCATTGAGGACGAAAAGATCAGAGATCTTATCAGAAAAAAGAGATACCGAATTAAGACAAAAAGAGGACAGATCATTGATTCTGATGCCGCTGTTAACGAGGTCTATATTGAAAGACCCAGTGCAAGTAAGATAAGAATTTCTATTTATACTGCAAAACCCGGAATTGTCATAGGAAAAAAAGGTTCTGAAGTACAGGTTTTACGGGAACAATTAGAAAAGCTGACAAATAAGCAATGTTTCGTGAATATAAAAGAAATCAAAACACCCGAGACAGATGCCCTTCTTGTGGCAGAAAATGTATCAGCCATGCTTGAGAAAAGGACATCTCATAAAAGAGCGATGAAAAGAGTTATGAGAAATGCCATGAAAAGTGGAGCAAAGGGTATCAAGGTAATGGTTTCAGGTCGTTTGGGTGGAGCAGAAATTGCCAGGGTAGAATGGTATCGTGAAGGAAGAATTCCACTTCAGACATTGAGTGCAAAAATCGATTATGGTTTTACAGTTGCTAATACGAAAAGTGGAGTAATAGGTGTAAAGGTTTGGGTATACACCTCTGACATGTAAACTTCACGGTTAGAGAGGAGGTAATTAAAGATGTTGATGCCCAAGAGGGTTAAATACAGAAAACAACAACGTGGTACAATGACTGGACAAGCAAAAGGTGGGACTAGTGTTCATTTTGGTGAGTATGGGTTAAAGGCACTCGAAGCCGAATGGGTTACCGCAAGGCAAATCGAAGCGTGCAGGGTAACAATGGTCCGAACATTAAAGAGAAACGGTAAACTTTGGATGAGAATATTTCCTGATAAACCCGTTACAAAACAAGCCCAAGATTCAAGGATGGGTAAAGGAAAAGGAAACGTTGAGATGTGGGTTAGTGTTGTAAAGCCGGGAAAAATCATGTTTGAGATAGGTGGTGTTCCAGAAGAATTGGCAAAAAAAGCCTTGAAAAAAGCTTCTGATAAACTATCTATCAAAACAAAGATAGTCCAGAGGCATGCCGTTGGAGGTGAATAAAATGAAGGCTAGTGAACTGAGACAATACACTGATGAAGAGCTGAACGAAAAAATGGAAGAAAAAAAGAAAGAGTTGATGAACCTTCGTTTTCAATTAGCGTTAAAACAACTTGATAATACTAATCTTATCAAAACATGTAAACGAGATATTGCAAGGTTTATGACCATACTCACAGAACGAGAATTAGGTATCAAAAGATAAGGGAGGGTAGAAGATGCCCAGAAGAATTTTAACCGGTGAAGTAGTAAGTGATAAAATGGATAAAACAGTTGTTGTAGTAGTCAGTAGACAAATCAAACATACTGTTACAGGTAAAAGGGTTAAAAAGTCAAAGAAGTATATGGCGCATGACGAAGAGAACAAATGTAAGATCGCAGATGTAGTCAGGATTATTGAATCGAAGCCCATAAGTAAACATAAACGATGGGAAGTTCTTGAAATAGTAAAGCGGGATATTTTAGATGAGGAAGAACTTAAGGTACTTGTGACTGAGGGAGGCGAGACAGAATGATATACAGAGAAACCCTCATGAACGTAGCGGATAATTCCGGTGCAAAAAAACTTCTTGTAATCAATATTCTTGGAGGATCCAAAAGAAATTTCGGAACCATCGGTGATGTTATTGTTGGTTCAGTTAAAGAGGCCATTCCACATTCCAATGTGAAGCAGGGAGAGGTCGTGAAGGCGGTTGTTGTCAGAACTCACAAAGAAGTCAGAAGAGCAGACGGTACTTATGTCCGATTTGACGATAACGCTGCGGTTTTGATAGATAATCAGAATGCCCCGAAAGGTACAAGGATCTTTGGACCCGTCGCCAGAGAACTTAGGGAAAAGGGATATATGAAGATCGTATCCTTGGCACCAGAGGTATTGTGAAGGAGGTGCTCTTGTGAAAAAACCAAAAAAGTTAAACAAATTCAAATACATCATTAAGAAAGATGATCTTGTTGAAGTTATCTCCGGAAGAGACAGGGGAAAAAGAGGAAAAGTTCTCAGGGTAATACCATCTGATTCAAAGGTCATTGTTGATAAGGTTAACATTGTTAAAAGACACCAAAAACCAACTCAGCAGGAAAAGAACGGTGGAATCATTGATACAGATTTGCCCTTAACATCCAGCAAGGTTATGGTTGTATGCCCCAGTTGTGACAAAAGAACCAGAATCGGATGGAAGATCCTTGATGATGGAGATAAAAAGAGATATTGTAAAAAATGCGGTGAATTAATTGACAAAGATTAATCTTCAAGGAGGTGTACTCAGCGGATTATCCCTGTAAGGATAATCACAGGCTGGGATAGAAAATGGCTAAAAAAGAAAAAGTAAAACAGGAGAAGCCGGTTCGAATAGACAGTTATTTAAATGAGATATACAAAAAGGAAATTATTCCTGCAATGATGAAGGAGTTCTCTTATAAGAATCAAATGGAAGTACCACAACTTTCAAAGATTGTTGTAAACATGGGAATTGGAGAAGGTTCCAGAAACAAAGATCTCTTTAGAATTCATCAGGAAGAATTAAAGGAGATTTCTGGACAAAAACCGGTTATAACATATTCTAAAAAAGCTATAGCAAATTTTAAACTTCGAAAGGGAATGCCGGTTGGGTTAAAAGTTACTTTGAGAAACAGCAATATGGAGAATTTTATGTACAAGCTTTTGAATATCGTATTGCCAAAAGTCAGAGACTTTCGAGGTTTAAATCCGAATTCCTTTGATGGAAGAGGGAATTACGCATTTGGCCTTTCAGAACAGGTGATATTTCCTGAAATCAGACCTGAGAATGTAAAAAGAATTCAGGGAATGGATATCATTATAGCAACAACTTCTAAAACAAACGAAGAAGCCAGAAAGCTTCTAGAACTGATGGGAATGCCCTTTAAAAGAGGATAAATAGGAGGGAAAGAATGGCAAGAAAAGCAATAGTGGAAAAGTGGAAAAAGCCTAAAAAATATAAAGTCAGAGAATACAGCAGATGTAAGGTTTGTGGAAGACCGCATTCCGTTTACAGAGAATTTGGGATATGCAGGGTATGTCTTAGAAAAATGGCCTTAGAAGGCAAGCTTCCTGGTGTAAGAAAGGCCAGCTGGTAATTGAAGGGAGGTAGTTACAGGTGTGGAGCGATACTATAGCTGATATGCTCACAAGAATTAGAAATGCAAACTCCGTCTTTGACGAAAGTGTTGATATTCCTGCTTCCAATTTGAAGAAGAGCATATGTGATGTTCTAAAAGAAGAAGGTTATATTAAAGAGTATAAATACATAGAAGACGGTAAACAGGGAATATTGAGAGTAATGCTCAAATACAAGGGAACCAGAAGAGAAAGAAAGCAAGTTATCAGAGGGATTGTGAGAGTTTCCAAAGCAGGAAGAAGGGTTTATTGTTCTAAGGACAATGTTCCTTCTGTTAAGGGTGGTCTTGGAATTGCGATTTTAACCACCTCCAAAGGTGTTATGACAGACAAGGCTGCCAGAAGACTTTCTTCAGGCGGTGAGATAATTGCTTATGTCTGGTAGTTCCATATTGTTTACAGGAGGTGTGAATAATGGCTGAGAAAAAATTGATCTCAAGGCTTGCAAAGAAGCCCATACAGATACCTGCAAAGGTCGAAGTATCAATTAGCGATAATGTGATAAATGTGAAAGGACCAAAGGGAGAATTAAAAAGAACCCTTAATGATAGAGTTATCATTGAGATTAATAATAACGAGATTACGATTAAACCGAATCTTGAATTAATGAAAAGAACCAGTGAGGCAAAGTTGTTCAGGGCAATTACCGGAACGTACTGCTCACATATAAATAATATGATAACTGGAGTTACAGAGGGCTTTAAAAAAGAATTGACAATTGTTGGGGTAGGATATAGGGCTGCATTAAAAGGTAACACGTTAAATATGAATTTGGGTTATGCTCATGAAGTAAATGTAGAGCCACCTGAAAATGTTACTTTTGAAGTACCTAAACCAAATCAGATTATTGTCAATGGAATCGACAAAGAAGTAGTTGGACAGATAGCCGCCAATATAAGAGGCTGGAGAGTCCCCTTGGTTTATGGTGGAAAGGGTATTAGATATGCCAACGAAATTGTTAGAACTAAAGTCGGTAAAAAGGTATAATCGGGGGTGAGAAGATGATAAAGAAGAATGACAGAAAATATTCAAGAAAAAAGAGACACTTAAGAGTCAGAAAAAACGTAACGGGTACCCCTGAAAGACCCAGAATGGCAGTATTCAGAAGCGAAAAACATATATATGCTCAGATTATTGATGATACAACACATCACACGATTTGTGCTTCATCAACCGTGAAGGGGGAACTTAAGACTTCATTGGAAAAGACCTGGGACAAAGCAGCTGCTGAAAAGGTCGGGGAAGATATTGCCAAGAAAGCAAAAGAGGCTGGTATCAAAGAGGTCGTATTTGACAGAGGCGGTTTCAAATATCACGGACGAGTCAAGGCGCTTGCCGATGGTGCAAGAAATGCCGGCCTAAAGTTTTAAGGAGGGATTGTTTTGCCTCAGAACAGAATGAAGAATGATCAAACAGAACTTGAAGAAAGAGTAGTTGATATAACGCGAACAACAAAGGTTGTTGGTGGGGGTAAGAACCTTCATTTTAGATGTGTTGCCGTTGTAGGAGACAGAAACGGCACAGTTGGTATAGGGATTGGTAGTGCCTTGGAAGTACCTGATGCAATAAGAAAGGCAATTTCAGATGCCAAGAAAAACCTGATCACTGTTCCCATTGTAAAAGGAACAATACCTCATGAGATTCAATCGAGATGGACTTCTGCTGAAATATTGATGAAACCGGCTGCTCCTGGAGCAGGTGTTGTAGCATCTGATTCCGTTCGAGCTGTAGTAGAACTTGCCGGAGTACATAATATTCTGACTAAAAATCTTGGTTCAAGGACACCTTTGAATGTTGTAAGAGCAACTTTTAAGGGTCTCAAAGAACTTGAGTCACCAGCAGAAATTGCTGCCAAGCGGGACTTAAAAGTTAGTGAGGTTTTTAACGGTGCAGACAGAGGTGAGAAAAATGTCTAAGCTCAAAATTCAACTGATTAAAAGTCCAATAGGTTATAAGAGTGATCAGAGGGCAACTGCCCTGGCCTTAGGCCTAAGAAAAATCAGATCAGTTGTTGAGAAGGAAGATTTACCGCAAATAAGAGGAATGATCAAAAAGATCAGACATCTAGTAAAAGTTGAGGAAGTATAGTTAACAATAAAGAATGGGAGGAGGTTTTTATATGCCCCTTAAATTAGAAGATTTAAGACCTACAGATGGATCAATGAAGAAAAGAATTAGAGTAGGAAGAGGCCCGGGATCAGGAAAAGGTAAAACAGCCGGTAAAGGACATAAAGGACAAAAATCCAGATCCGGTGCAAAGAGTAAGCCGGGATTTGAAGGCGGTCAAACACCCCTTTATGTAAGAATCCCCAAAAAGGGATTTAAGAATGTTAACAAAAAAATATATACTGTTATAAATCTGGAAGTACTTGAACAACGATTTAATGAACAAGATGAAGTAACCGTAGACGGACTTCTTGAACGAGGAATCATCAAAAAAACATTAGATGGTGTGAAAATACTCGGTGAAGGAACTATCAGTAAGAAGCTGACTGTAAAAGTCAATGCCTTCAGTAAAAGCGCAAAGGAGAAAATAGAAGCAGCTGGCGGCCAAATTGAGGTGATCT
>CAZRYM010000109.1:0-6751 GCA_964604305.1 uncultured Thermotogaceae bacterium
AGGTTCCCTTTGAAATGAAGGAGCCTTTGAGGGAAGAGTGCCGACACTTTCTGGATTGCATAAGTCAGAGCCTCAAACCCAAAACCGACGGGGAAGAGGCCCTGGGGGTCCTGAGCGTGCTCGAGGCCTGCCAGGAATCCCTGGAGCAGGAAGGCCGGGCGGTCAGGCTGCAAAGGCCCTCCAGGGACAAACGGGAGCCGGATTACTTTGTTCATGAAACCGCCGTGGTAGACGGGGGCTGCCAAGTGGGCGCGGGGTCCAAGGTCTGGCATTTCGTCCATATCATCAAGGGCAGTAAGATCGGGCGGGACTGTAACATTGGGCAGAATGTCATGATCGGCCCGGACGTGACCGTCGGGAACAAGGTGAAAATCCAAAACAATGTCTCCGTCTATCCCGGTGTTACCCTGGAGGACGGGGTATTCTGCGGACCCTCCATGGTCTTTACCAATGTGTACAATCCGAGAAGCTATATCCCCAGAAAGGATGAAATCCGTCAGACCCTCGTCAAGGAAGGCGCCACCCTGGGGGCCAATTCAACCATCGTGTGCGGGCACACCATCGGTCGTTTTGCCTTTATAGGGGCCGGCGCGGCGGTAATCGACGACGTGCCGGACTACGCCCTTATGGTGGGGAATCCAGCAAAGATCAAGGGATGGATGTGCGAGTGCGGCATCCGGCTTCATTTTGAAAAGGACCGGGCGGTCTGTGATGGGTGCGGGAGGAAGTATAAGAAAGAGAGGCAAACCGTTGAGCCGATCAGGGTTTAACCGAAAAATATGGTCCTTTGCAGAAATTCACGCCCTTTGTGCGTAAGTGAGTGGGATAGTCTATGAGACCTTGGATAACCTGCCTGAAAATGTAAAGTTGTTTTTACTCAGGACCCAAGCAAATGAATGAAGTATATGAAGGGATAAAATTTGCATTGCCGAATTTGTGATAGTGCTGATCTTTTTTTTAAAATATCAGTTCCAGATATTCGTTTTAAAACTACCAAAAAAATATTTAATGTTTTTGAATGTAGTAATTGCGGGGTCTTTATTACCTTGGAAGATGATCATATCGTTGACTCAGACAATTACTACTGTTCAGATTATGGTGCGTTTAAAGGAAAAGATATCAAAAGGGTGGTAAACAATAAAAGAATCGATTTTCGTTTTCTCAGTTTTTTAAATCGAGAGACCTGGGGTTACATTGCGTCTAATCGTCTTTCATGGATAAAAGATGCAGGTCTTTCTCCAAGGATGAAAGTATTGGATGTCGGTTGTGGAACTGGAAAAATAAGCAGTTTATTGCAACACCATTTTGAATGTGATGTTATTGGGATAGAGCCGAACCTCTTGGCCGCGTCAAAAGCCAGAAAGAAAGGATTACGAATCCATAATGGAACGCTGGCTGATTTTGAAGGCCACTCGGATTTTGACCTGGTTATTCTTATACATGTCTTAGAGCATTTGGCTTCACCTCTCGAGGACCTGTTACACGTCCGTCGATTATTGAAACCAGAAGGTCGTTTGGTTATAATTGTTCCGAATGTTGATGGAATTGAAAGAAAAATTTTCCGAAAGTATTGGGACGGGTGGGATATACCCCGACATATTCACCATTTTCGTCCCAGATCCTTATGCTATTTGCTTGAAAAAACGAATTTTGAGATAAATTCATTCTATTATGAACAGTATTCTCAGTTTTCCAGAAGCTTAGCAAATAAAATTTTTAAAGAGTTGCCTTATCACCAAAGAAAAAAAAGATGCAGAATCGATCTTTTTGAAAGCGCTTGGGGCTTCTTTCAAGCCTTACTCAAATCATCTTCTTCAATCCAATTGATAGCAACCTGCCACTAAAGTTATCTCCATACAGCCTATAAAATGAAAGTCGATATAATACTCCCGATATATAAAGGGAAACGATGGGTTGGTGAGGCTATCGATAGTGTGCTTGCTCAGACTTACAAAAATTGGCATCTCACGATTGTTGATGATGCATCACCTGATGATACGGCGGAGATCGTGAGCGGATTTTGTGATAAATATCCGGAGCAAATAGCTTTAATGAGATTGAAAGATAATAGGAGGGCCGCAGGGGCCAGAATGAAAGCAATCCGCGCAACGAATGGGGATGTGATTGCTTTTTTAGACCAAGATGATCGGTGGCGACCAGAAAAACTTCAAAAACAGATCGGAAAGTTGCAGTCTTCTCCTTCAGTCCACGCCGTGCATACGGATGTCGAGCATATAGATCATTCCGGTAATATAATCAATGGGTCTTCGGATAACGAGAATATTAAGAGACGCTCTGATAACCATAATCAACTGATAGGCCAAGATCTTGCGAAGACAGTGTTTGAAAATAACTGGATTCGCTTGGTTTCCTCTGTTGTTTTACGAAAAAAATTTGAGAACGTTGGTGGATTCAATGAAACCCTTTTTGGGGGTGAAGACTGGGAGTTTTGGGTTAGATTCGCAAACCAATGGAATATTGGGTATATCCCTGAGCCTTTGGTTGAAAGGCGTATTCATAAGAATAACACTTCATCAAAATATAGATATATTAGAACCATGGGGTTATTGAAGTCACTGGAGATTGTTGAAAGCTCATACTCGTATCTGGGGCCGTTGATTCCAAAACGGCGTATCAAGCTACTTAAACGGGCTGTCGTATCGGCGCTTGAAAACGCCATGTACAATGAGGCTAAATCCTTTACCTTGACTCTCAGCCAATTAAAAACTCGGAGTCTCTCAGTTTTTCTTCTTTCAATATTAGTTAGGGTTTGTCCACATAGTGAAGTGTTTAAAAAATTGGCTTTAAATCCCTATGGAAAAAGATTTTTTTTAAAATAATGACGAGAAAAAATCATTCCATTGAATTCGGAAAGGATATTTTGGCTTATGGTTTCATGTCTGCACTTTCCCAGATGAGTGGCTTGTTGCTCCTTCCAATCCTTACTCGAATATATTCAGTCAATGAATATGGTGTTGTAGATATCGTAGCCACATTTATTTCACTTGTTACGACGTTGATTAAATGTGCATTACCAAACGCTATAGTAAGATATTTCAGGCAGAAGTCCGAATCTGAGGATGTGCGATATTTTATTTCAACCCTATTGGGGTTTACCTTATGTCTTGGGTTGATGGCTATTGCTTTTTTAACTTTCTTTTCCGATTTTTTGGCACAAACTATTTTTAATGATGTGGAATCAAAAGAATATATTGTTTTTGGTTGCTGGATATCTTTCTTCCTCGGAATATCAGGGATTCCTATGATGGTTCTTAGAATGGAGCGAAGGATTGTTGCCTATAACCTGGTAAACGTTCTATCCACAATATCATATCTTGTTTTGGCTCTATATTTTGTGCTTTTGTTGAAAAGTGGAGTGGAAGGTATCTTTGTCGCTCAATTGCTTATTGGGGCGCTAACTTTATTGATAAGCTTGGTCATGATAAGAAAATATCTAACACCGTATTTATCAATAAAAGAATTGAAACTCGCATTAAAATACAGTCTGCCTATGTTTCCGGGAAGGTTAATCGTGTGGATTAACGCTCAAGCAGACCGATTATTGTTGTTAATGTTTTTGGGGCTCGGCGGTGTCGCAATTTTTGGAGCCGCGGCCAGGATCGCGAAAATACCACAATTTTTATTATCCGTTTTTCGCCAAGCATGGCAACCTTATTCGATGTTGATATTAGATTCTGATGACAGAATGATCGTCTATCGTAGAATGCTAAATTATTATGCCGGAGTATTTTCAATCATTGGAATAATTTGCACAGCTTTTAGCCCGGAAGTATTTGAAATATTTTTACCGGCCGATTATCATATGGGATATATGATAATTCCTTGGTTTCTCGGCGCAGAATTTCTTCATGGATCGGCAGTTTTTACAAATCTAGGTATGATGATTAGCGAGAAAACCATCGGAATCAGCGCGGCTTCGTCCGCGGGTATTATTCTGAATATTCTAATTGCTTTGGTTTTGATAAAAATCTTCGGAGTCGTGGGTGCTGCTATCGGTCATTTTGTTTCAGAATTCATCTACACATGCCTGCTGTGGCGATTCTCAGAGGAAAAGCATGCTATTCGTTTCGATTTGAAAAGTATAATTAGAGTCATTTTTATATATATTATAGGTGCAATTCTGCTTTTAATTGTTTCACATGAAGTTGTCAAGCCGATCTCTCTCTACTGTCGTTTAATTTTGGCGCCACTCATTGTTTTTCTTATTGGATATCAAATTTTCGATCGATCAGTTATTGGAACCATTAAGCAATTATTTAATGAGTTGCAAAGCGGTAGAATCGCCTCAAAACAAAATTTAAATATTTAATATTAGTAAGAATCTATTATGAAATTGATGCTGTGTAATGACTTATTTTTTGCTTTATCTGAAAAAGAAATAACATACTGCCATTGGAAAAGTAATGAACATCTGGAGCGCGGACTCTCAGGTGATACCGACTTGGATATCTTGGTCGAGTCTAAAGATAAAAGTAAATTTACTAAAATACTTGATGAGCTTTCATTTAGAAAGATTTTTTCTTCACAGAACAAAAGTTATCCCGGAATAGAAGACTATTTAGGTTTTGATCATAAAGATGGAAAACTTTGTCACCTCCATGTATATTACAAATTAATTGTTGGACAAAAGTATTTAAAAAACCACCATCTGCCAATCGAATGTATGGTTTTAGATGATCTCAGGGTATTGAACGATATTTATGTGCCAATCCCTGAGGTAGAGTTGTTACTTTTAATTATACGTTCGGTCATGAAGTTTGGGGCTAGGTCTATTTTACGATATATCTTGGCACGCAAACGCAATGTCTTTTCCCAATATGTTTTAAACGAATTTTATTTTTTGCTCAACGAATTTGATGCGAGCAGATTTAAGATTGTAACAAGACGACTTAATCTTGGGCTGTCTGAAGACCGCCTTTTAAAATTTATTTATGAAATTAGATGTGGGAAAATTTCTCTTTACAGTATTTTGGCTATGAGGCGTTATGTCTTTAAAACCCTCAAGCCATTTCGACTTTTAAATCATTTTATGTATTATAGAAAAGCCTTTCCCTTCCATCTTCGCGATCTGCCTGTCATTCGACATATTTGGCCAATTCCAAAAAAAACTATCGGTAAGGAAGGAAAGTCATTTGCCCTTGTGGGAGCTGATGGATCAGGCAAATCAACTCTGATAAATGATCTAACTGATTGGTTATCTTGGAAACTCCAGGTTGAAAAGTATTATTTTGGTATTCCTAAATCAAAATGGATCAGAACCGTCCAAGTTTTTATCTCCCTTTTTAACCGTATTTTCGCATCGAAATCAGGTGGTCCCGGGGCACTTGTCTTAGTCTCCATGAGTCAAGAATTGGCTAATGGGTTTTGGCTGCTGATCGCTCGAATTAGACTGGGAATCTATAAAAAATTCGAGAACTATTCTAGGTCGGGAGGTATCTCCTTGGCTGACCGGTATCCGATATATGAATTATGGGCTATGCCGGCTCCTATGGATGGACCGAGAATAAGGAAGGAAGGTGGTAATAAATATATGAAATGGGCAAACCTGGAAGAGAAAATATATTATCAAATAGCCTATCCAACCAAAATATTCTTGCTTAAAACGGATCTTGAGGTTCTTAGAAAAAGAAAAAATGATACTTTTCGGAATACGCACAATATGAAGGCGAGTGCAATTAATTCACTCGATGAGACGGATAAAATTTGTGTAATAGATGCAAATCGACCCTATTCCGATGTTCTAAAGGATATTAAACGGAATTTATGGAAAATGCTCTAGATTTTTTTTGAAATTCATTTTTTTTGTCTCGATGTTCAGCTATTTTTCTTTTGTGTATTACTGAAAAAATCTATGGCCCTAATAGGGCAAGGCAAAGGACTATAGAAATTTTTGATTATTGAATTTACAGGATTACCCGGTTGTGGAAAATCTACTTTTAGCAATAATGTTTATGATTTTTTGCAGTCAAAAAAATATCCGGTTTGGACTCCCAGTGAATATTGGAAAAAAATGGGCTTGCAACGGAAAGTGTCCCGTTCAAAAAGGGTGCTGGCCGTCATTGAAAAATCAGCAGAACTTGTCAAGGCGGCTGTTAAAAATATTGAACTGATTTGTGCGATATCTTGGGGTGAGGTATTAAGAAATAATTCCCCGTCCAACATACCACTAATCATCAATTCTTTTTTGTCTAATCTGGCAGAGATGGGGCTCGCAAAAAAAGTTTCTTCCAGAGGAACAACAGCATTGCTGGACGAAGGTGTTGTACATCGCGCGTATAGCCTGCTCAATTTTCCCAATAAAGCTGTAAACCTTAAGAGTATTGAGCGGTACGCTCGTACCGTTGAATTACCGGATGTATTGGTTTATATTCGGTTAAACAAGAAAATTTGCCTAGAAAGAATTTTAAAACGCGGTGTTCCTCTCCGGATGGCAAAATTGCATAAAAGTGAAATGATAGAGATGCTTGCAAATGGGGAACTTTTGCTTGATACATTAATAGAAGCAATTACTGGATGCAGGGTTAGTGGGTGTAGTGTATTGGAAATCGATACGGAAACCTTTCCTTCAGAAAAACATGCAATTCTAAAATTTCTTTTTGAGCATTTGCAAGATTCTCAGAGGTGTTCCAGTTGTATTGCATAATTCCCCGATCTAAATCATCAAGATAATAAAACCGAGCATAAGTGAGATTTCAGTGGTTTTTGAAAAAATATTAATTTCGAGGAATAA
>CAZRYM010000110.1:0-6717 GCA_964604305.1 uncultured Thermotogaceae bacterium
TCCACCGTCAGAGTGTCTAAAAACCTCATAACTTGTTTAAAAAACAGCTTGTTTGATTTTCACTATGCTTTTGGTTCTTTGTAACTTATAGCATGAAATACATAAAGAAACAAAACAGGTCGCAGACCTATCTTTTCCCGGTTTCTTTAGATGATGCCATTGATAAGGACAATGAAGTTCGTTTGATTGATGTCTTTGTGGATAGCCTGGCACTAGAGGATTACGGTTTTCAGATAGATCACGGTGAAAACGGACGGCCTGCTTATCATCCGGGAGATATTCTCAAGCTATTTATTTATGGCTACATGAACAAGGTCCGTTCATCACGTGATCTTGAGAAGGAGAGCAAACGCAACATTGAAGTGATGTGGCTGCTGGGTAGGCTACAGCCAGATCACAACACCATTTCTAATTTCCGGAAAGATAATCCCAAAGCGATTAAGAAAGTCTTCAGGGAGACAGTGAAAATAGCCAACTACTTCAACCTCATTGGTGGCGCCCTGATAGCCGGGGACAGCTCTAAGTTCAGGGCCCAAAACAGCAAGAAGAACAACTTCAATGAAAAGAAAATATCCAGGCATCTAACATATATCGAAAACAAACTTCGAGAGTATAATAAAGCCCTTGCCCAGAGTGATGGGGACAACAAGGAGCAAATTGAAGCTGAAATCGAGAAGCAAAAAAAAAGAGCTGACGGATATAGAGAGATCGAAAGCCAACTGAAGGACAGTGGTGAGTCACAGGTATCAACATCAGATCCGGATAGCCGTCAGATGATCACCCGCAATAACATTACAGAGGTAGCCTACAATGTCCAAACCTCTGTGGATGCAAAGAACAACCTGTTAATAGACTACAAGGTCACTAATTGTAATGATGTCAAGGCAATGGGCAATATGCTGCAAAGGGCCAAGAGCATATTACGTACCAATGAGTTTACAGCCCTATACGATAAAGGTTATCATACCGGATCCGAGTTTAAGATGGCCCACGATCTGGGCATCAATACCCTGGTAGCTATACCCAAGCCAAGCGTTCAGGCCCCTGATCCTGCATATAATGCAGAGAATTTTACTTATATCCCGGAGGGTGATTATTACATATGCCCTCAGAATCAGCAACTGACCACTACAGGAAAATGGCACAAGTCGGAAGCCTATTCCTCTAAGAGATATACCACAAAGGCTTGTAAATCATGCAGCGCAAGAGAACTATGTACGAAATCGGTTCGTGGAAAGGGTGTACACCGAAGCGAATACCATGAATACATCGAACAAAACAAGGAGCGGGTTGAGTTGAATAAACAACTTTACAAACGAAGACAGGCCATTGTGGAACATCCCTACGGCACCATAAAACGCCAATGGGGATTTAGCTACATCATGACCAGGAGCAGCTTAAAAAGGGCTGGTGCGGATGTGGGATTGATGATGACCGCGTACAATCTGAGGCGAATTATCAATATCCTCGGGATGGAGCGCCTCAGGGAGTTCCTCCAGGACAGGCTAGCTTTGTTTTTTAATAAAACTGCCGTAATGGACCGAGTATTAGACCAAATACGGGCACTTTTTCGGGAAAGCCATTATTGGAACCTCGGATTAATACTACCTGTAAAACGGCTACATTCAATTCAAATACCAACACCCGGCAGGGGTTTTTAGACGGACTGCCGTTCTATACACCATGAAAACCATTACCTGAGAAAGAATGGGTTATTATATTTATAAGTTAGGCACAAGCGGAATTCACACTGCGAAACAATGAAACTGAACCTTTATAATGGCAAAAAGAATGTTTGCCAACGCACAAAGCAAGAGTGTTCCAGCCCATCCCACAACCGTCCCTTCGCCTCCACACACTTGCTTTCTTTGCCACATGACGTTCCAATTAAACTAAATACATAAGCGAAATGTGTAAACTTCGAAAACGTATAAAACGGAAAAAGAAAAGAAGAGCTCGAAAGTGGAGGAAGAAATGCATGAAACTTAGAAACATGTATATCAGGGATGGGATTAAATTCGAATTAAAAGATGCAAATATTAATATTCGAAATATTAGGTCAAAAGAAGAACATGACGCATTCCTTAAAAATGTTAAAGAAAATAGACCTATTCTACTAAATCAAATTAAAGAACAAATAGATAGGGTAGTATTAGAGATTAATAGATTTGATAAATTATATGTTCTTGGTGGTCTCTCATACATCTCTGCGATGAATCAAGATGACGATGGGATTTCAGAAGTGTCAATTGAATACGGTCAAAGTATTGCTATGGCCACTCCAAACAAATCTACTGAAATCCCAAAAATGAGTGATATAGAAAACATATATAATCACTTAGTTACTATTAGACATTTATATAACTGGTATATTCTTAGTGAAAGCGTTGAAGGAAAACATAGTGAACATGAATATCGCTTGCGAAGAGAGATAATGACTGAATCATTATATGTTCGTGGTGATGGCTATTTACAACACATTCATGAAATCTTTTTAGAATTATTTGAACCTCATAATGAAGTTATCTATAAGAAATATGGCTTTAAGGCAAATGATATTTTACAAACATTTATTCAACTAGAAGATTCTTTCTGTACCAGAATAGTATATCCCGATGGCAAACCACATGATATTTCATATATCCGTTTCAAAGAGTGGATGCAAGCAAATAAAGAATTAATCGATAATTCAACGAATAAGAATTTTATTGAATTGTATGCTGAGAATAATCCAGATATTGCCTTTGAAAATGGGCAATTAATACATTTTAGTTACGATGATATCACTTCATATGAATTGCTTTTTAAAGTACGGCCTTTTAATAAAACTCAACTAAAAGTTATTGAGGAATTGGCGCTCAATTTTGGCGATAATAATATCTTTTTAAAACCTGATAAATTTAAAGCCTTCATTCTAAATGAATCTTTAGTTTACACCAAACCGATAGTTAAATTTAAAAATGAATATTACTATTTTGCATTTAATATTCCATCTAGGAATCTTATTAGGATTGGCGAAACCCTATTAAAGAAGGCGGACAAAGACTATTTTCAGAACCACTATCTTGGAAATAAATACAGCAAAACAAGAGATAACTATATTGAAAAAAAATCAATTGAATTATTATCTGCATTCTTGCCGTCAGTCCAATTTTATAGAAATAATGAATATACAATAGACCTAAAAAAGAGTCCTATATATTGTAATGAGCAACTTAATAAGGATCTGAAAGAACTTACTACTGAACTTGATATTCTCGGCATTAGTGGTAAGGCTATATACCTAGTTGAAATTAAGGCTGGTGAATTGAATAATTCGGCAAGAAGAGGTTCAGTTTTAAGCCTATCTGAATCTTTAAGTGAACTTTTAGGATATGCAGCTTGTCAGAGTTTTCGTGCACATATGCATATTAAAAATTCTGAACCCCCAGCTTTTAAGAATAAAGAAAAGGGTGAGTTACGTATTGATAAGGAAGGTAAGAAAGTATTCAAAATATGTATTACTCTGGAATTACTTGCAGGTTTTATCACAAATTTGTATCATCTCAAGAAACTTGATATTATTGAAGAGGATATTGAGTATCCATGGGCGGTGTCGATCTTTGATTTATTCATATTTTCTGAAATTATTGATTCTGAAGAGGATTTTATGGAATATCTAAATCGTAGATCAAAACTGAATGAATTGCCCCAAATATATATTGGTGATGAAATAGACACACTCGGGCATTTTCTCAAAAGAGGATTAGAATTTTCTAATAACGAAATTGATGGTAAAGATTTTATTATGCTCACAGGTTTTAAAAGTGAAATAGATGATTACTATAATAATCTTTTAGCCGGTATACCTTGCAATAAACCATTAAGAATTAAGAATCAAGCTATTTAAGACCTATGTACTATGATAATTTTCAATAACCGCTACCCCTCTTAGCACTTGCTTTCTTTGCCTTCCAATTAGTGATATTGATAATGATTATATATTTGTAAATATTGAAATTGTATAATGAAGCCATCAAGAAATGCGTTTTTGGGGTATACTTATCAAGAGACAGTTGCATTCTTGCTTTTAGTTATTATGGATGTTGAGCGTCAAATCAACAATTTGGAAATCGAAGCTGATATTAGTAACAATTTTGATGATATTAAGATTACTCTCAATAATGTAGAACTATTTTGTCAAATTAAAGATCTAAATAATACTTCTCTAAGTGACATCAGAGTAGAAAAGGGATTTGTTTTTATAAAGAATAAAAAACACAAGTTATCTAGTAACTTAAATATTATTTTCTTCAAGGATTTAAGTGTTAATTGTAAACTCATATTGATAGGCACGTGTTTTGCAGAAGTGACGATAACAAGAATTGAGATTTATAACATAAAAGCAAAACAAGCCTATGCCAAAAAGCGTTTGCACGCGCCGTTATGAGCAACCAAGATTAAAACAAACACCCAAACATATTCTACTAAAACCCTTATAAATGATCAAACTAACTTTTCTCATTACTTTACTCTCATTTTTCTTTGCAAACAGTTTTTCACAAACTGATTCAATATCTGTAGAGAAAGTCTTTGGTGGATTTAAGTTCGAACAGAATGATAAAAGAATTTTTCCCAATACCATGTTAATTATTATGGCTGACAATCAAGAAGCTTTATCCTTCATGAAAAAGGCGAAACTAAATTATGGCTTTTCTTTTGTCCTAAGTTTTACTGGAGGATTCCTTTTGGGGTGGCCAATTGGCACAGCAATAGGTGGTGGTGAACCAAATTGGAATTTAGCTGGAATTGGAACTGGTCTAATGGTAGCTGGAATACCATTTAGTAGAGCAGGCGATTTATACTCTCTGAAAGCTATTGAAATTTATAATTCCAACATCCAGGCGCCAACATCTCGTAATGGAATTCGATTAGATATAGGTCTAACAAACCACGGGATCGGCATGACCCTCACATTTTAGAAATTTGGCAGCTCATAATAAAGAGTTAATTCCATACTGCTTCTCCCGATACGTATGGGATATAGAACCATACGCTAAAGCCGACCCACCTGCGGCGGGCGGCTTAGCTCCACCGTTCTATACACCAAGAAAACCACAAACTATTTAAGAGAGAGGCATAATAATTTCAAGTTAGCCACCATAAAAGAAATGAATAGAGCCCTAGCGATATTGTCTTTATTGCTCATTGCAGTTGTAATACATGCACAAGATGAAAATGAAAAACAAATTAGCAAGCATGATTTGCTAATTAAGATCTCCCCACTCAGTTTGTTGAATCCTTATTTTCCCTGCATTGAAACTGGGGCTTCATTTTTTCTTGAACCAAATCTCGCTATTCAGCTGAAGGTTGGACATAAACTAGATGCCTTCAACTGGGATGATGAATTCAATACTAGTGGGCTAAAGCTTGCATTGGAGTACCAGTATTTCATCGGACGAAGAATGTATCTCTCAATAGAAAATGGTGTTATTGGCAACTCATATACGGGCTCCATGATCTACCTTGAATCAGAATCAAGCATTACAGAGATTGAGGATACATATAAAGCAGATGAGGAAATAATGTTTGGAATGATAAAGACGGGAATTGCATTATTTCTTTCACAACGCTGGATAATAGATTTTTATGGTGGATTTGGTATCAAATATCATAGAAAGACAATTGAAGGTCTTGAATTTGATGAAGCTCTCGGGCACATTGATCCTGCCTTCTATGAATGGGGATTTGGACCAGAATATAAGGAATTCGATGGTTTCTCTCCAAGAGTAACATTAGGATTGAATATAAATTTCAGATTTTAGAATATGAATTACGGTGGCTAACAACACATTCTGCACCCCAAAATCACAACGCAACCGAGAACAACCTCGCATGCAAAAAGGTGCGCCATTGGCAAACAATACGTTTACCCAAACCGTTAGGTTACATTGAAAATATAGAATGCGATCAATGATCTGGAAATATAGTCTCCTTCTAGCACTTCTGTTCACTTGGGTCCCATTATTACATGGAACTGCCAATGGGCCTAAAGTTATTGATATAATTGGGTTTGATCGGCAAAATGGATTTGTATACCTAACATATACTTGGTGGGCTGAGTGTGATTGTGAGACTGATCTGTATATCTATCACCTATCGGATGGTTCAATTGAGATTCAAAAGAACTGGGCAAAAAGAAGAGACTACCGATTGAATCGAGACGAAGTGATCAAATCTAAGAGGCTAGATTTCCTGCAGCCTATAGATACGATTCATCAAGCAATACCAGAATACTCGTTTATGTGGCTACCAAAAGTGGACTACTATAGCCCAGTTATAATGAAGGACACGGTTAATTGCCCATTTCAAATCACCATAGGGAAAGAGAATTTCTCCTACACTCAGTGCTACTCAAGAGAATCAATGCCAGTAGTAACCTTCTTGGAGATTGCCCCTAAAATTGGACTAGTTCATATCAGGTATAAAGGTGAGTGTATGGAAGGGAATACAGTAGATGGTGTAATCATATATCAGCTTGTTGATGAGAATCTTCGATGCGATGAGGTAATAAGAAAATAAATAACAACGCAGCCTAACGATAGGTAAAACCCAGACTGCCTTTCCCTATACGTATGGGATATAGAACCATACGCTGGAACCGACCTCGTAACCTCGGCGGCTTCCACCGTTCTGTTGCAAGTTGTAGCTAGTTTATGTCATCCACCCATAAACTAG
>CAZRYM010000111.1:0-6713 GCA_964604305.1 uncultured Thermotogaceae bacterium
TGACCCCAGTTCCCTCTTTTCACGATTCAGGCTTTGACAACATGAGTCAAGCGAAGACCCCTTTATTCTTGACGAGCGCCGAGCTACCCACTCCGGGTGGCGTGGGAACAATGGCCCCTTTCTGTCCGGGTCATGACCCGTTTCATCGTTTGGTGTTTTCACGGATGGCCCAAAATGGGGTAAGACATTAGCCTTTTGGTGAGATTGGAAGTGCATAAGCCTGAATGCATTTCTTGCGAGTGTATTTGGCGGCAGAGATGGTTTATGATAAGAATAAAAAAAGCCCGACTGCATCTTTGCGAGGGATGCTCATTCCGCTACGCTGCATCCGCACCTCTCAAGCCGGGCATAATGTCACCAAAAGAGGATATGGGATGGAGTACGAAAAATATGAGGAAGAGTGTAAACGGATAAGGAAAGAAAATAAAAAACTGATTGCGGGTTTCGAGACGTGGCTCTCCGCCAAAGGTCTAACACAGAAAACAATTGATAAACATAGTTCAAACGCAGATTTCTACATAAATGAATTCTTGTTGTATGAAGACGCTATCGAAGCAAAAGACGGCGCTGGAGAAATAGGGATGTTTTTGGGATATTGGTTTATCAAAAAGGCCATGTGGGCGAACAAGAGTGCAATTAAAGAAAATGCCACAAGCCTGAAAAAATTTTACCGGTATTTGCACGAAGACGGCAAGGTACCTGAAGAAGCTTTCTCAGAAATGAAAGAAACAATAAAAGAAGATATGCCGGAATGGCTTGCAACGATGGGCCGATATGATGATCCGAATATTGAAGACATGGAAGATGTCTGGGGGTTCTGACATAACCGATCATTTACCTGACTGGAAATTTGCCACGTGTTATGCAGGATCTTCGAACATCATCCTCAACTTTTATATCGGCAGGGCAAATCAGGAAAACCTTCCTGTCAGGACTCCGGTCAGGAAGGCATTGAGCCTGGGGTCAAGCAAATCTAACCTAGTGATTTCTAATGATAAACATTCAAAAAGAAATCGCCTTCAGACCCTATATCGCACTTTTTGACCCTAAAAAGCGAGATATTGAGGTGCTAGGGTCGCATTTTGATTTGTGATTTGTTTTCCTTTTTTATGGCCGTCTACTTGCTCATAACTTTTTCAATTCACGAATCAAGATGTGACCCCGAGCCCTTACACTGAAGAATTACTTGTAATACGCATCCAAAAATTCATCTTTTGATATCCGTGCCTGTGTCAGGATGGTTCGCAGAGTTGATTTCTTGATTTGTGGATGGTTTGGCATTGTTAGGGGAGTTCGGGCTCCGTCTGGATTTTCTCTTAGCATCGCAATGTGATTACCCTCCCGTACAACATTGAATCCTAGAAGCTCAAAAGTCTTAACAACTTTTCGAATTGGGGCATCAACGGGAAATTTCGGCATCAGACAGGTACTCCCGCTTCTGCAATGAAGGCTTCCAAAATGGGCGGGTCAACATCAATTTGTTCAGGCCCGAATGTTTCGACGTGAAACTTAATGGCAGATTTAACATCCGCCAATGCTGCTTCGTATGTATCACCCTGACCAACTACAACGCCTTTCAGGCCGAGTGGATAAGCAACATAGGCGTCGGGGTATTTTTCAACAACGATTTTGAATTGTTTCATAATATGGCCTCATTCAATTTATGTTTACCTGATTCAAAAAATCATATCATAAATGTAAAAACCAGTTGTATAAATTTTTTTGATCATCAATCGATGGACTTCCAAACGGAGAATCTTAGGTGTATGCCCAGTATAATTTTTGCCTCGAGATAAAATAGGATATCCTGGAGCTATCTCAAATTCAGCCTCTCAATGCTGCATAATCTGCCGATCCATTCCAACCACTTTACCAAAACCTGCCTTTAGGATGAATTTTCAGTAATTCACAATTCAGGATTTTGCCCCATTTCCACTCAAATGAAAGTTTAGGGGACGGGTGAATTATTCGCTTTTCGCATGAAATGATGCTCTGGGTGTTTTTCAGATGGCTTCCGAAAGTCGTTTCAGGGAATACACCCCTGATAAACCGGCGATCCTTTTCGGTCGCTTTTCGTGTTTCGATGAAAAATGATCCTTGAAATGCTGATAGATCCTGTCAACAAAGATTTTACTTCCAATGATCCCGCTGTCTGTGAAATACCTCGTTCGATAACGAAAGCGATCCATCTCAGTTACCTCAAAATTTTTCTCACGTTCCTTCTCAGCGCTCTCAACCCGCCCCTTTTTATAAACGAACTTGCGGTAATATCTGAGCCTTTCCGTTTTGCCTTTCACCCCGAACGCCTTAAGCCCGAAATCCAGGGAGAGGAATTCATTCTCGTTTTTCCTTTGAAGATGATATCCCAGTGAACACCACCGGTATGCTTCGGGCTTCTTCACAATTCCTGCCCTTACAGGATTGAGATCGATATAGGCCAGGCAATTGATCAATGTTTCACCGTTATCCACGATCACGCTCTTGAACCGGCCGGACCAAAAAAATCCCTTCCTGCGGTGCCTGCGATTATAAAATCTCGAAAACCCCTGCTTGATCTCCTTCATATATTCGGAAAGACTGGACCATTTCTTTCGCAGAAGGGGGATCTGTCCTTCACCCAACACTATCCCCTTATCGTCGCCGTAATATTCCAAGAACCGCCCTTTTATCTCTCCGTCGTGAAAGTCCTCCCCCGGGTGCATCCGGACCAACAAGTGAAAATGATTCCCCATGACACAAAACCCCAATACTTCCGAGAAGTATACCTTGCTTAACCTTTTGATTAGGCTTACCAAATACTCCTTTTCAATATCCCCGAGCACAAAACCATCCAGGGCCGTTCGTGACATCACATGGTAAACCGTCGGTTCACCTTTTACAATCAAACGGGCTATCCGGGGCATTGCGCGTTCCTCCTTTCTGAAAATCGGGATTCCATTGATTCCGGCACCTTTGAACTCATATCAACTTCCATAACGTCTTTCAACTATTATTCGCCTGTCCCCTATTTTTCTTTTTCGCAGAAACATCTTTCCGTGGTATGTTTTTAAACGTTGGCCTGGGATCGGACCAAGTCAACTTATTGAATTCAATTGACTATCACTCCGAAAATAGGCGTTTTGAGTCCGTATATTGCTCTTTTTGACCCCCAAAATAGTAATATAGAAAATCGAATAGATACCTCCCGAGCCTATATTGCCCATTTTATCCCCCAAAAGGGCCATATAGACCGGTTTTTAGGGTTGATTCTACGCATATCTATAAGACTTACAGTCTGTTAATCTGGTCCGACCCCAACTCCCAACTCCGCAACTCCGGAGTATTTATAAGGAACTGCGTAATTTTATATGGGGGACTTATATATTTGCTTCCCTTAACCGCAGTTTTTCTTTCTAGCGGTTTTTGTTAGGTGCACTAATGGTTCCTCGACCTTTAAACCACTTAGGATCCTGCAACGAGGGTCTACGAGACAAGTTTTTACTCAACCGACGATCGTGAAATCCCATAATGCCCATGGCGCGGTGAAATATCCCCTTGTATCCGCCTACCGTTACTTCTGAGAAGCCAAGTTCTTTAAGACAGCCTGATAGCGCACGGGCAAATGCCGGCTTGTAATCTAAAAAGTCAGCACCTCCACTAAAACACATGTTCAGAAGGATTGATTTATGGGCGAGCGCAAGGCCATCTGCCTTCAATAGGTATGCTAAATCTTCCGGACCGATGGACCACAGGTCATACTCGCGATGAGGCACGTTTCCTAAATTCCAACTCCTCACGAGTTTTTTATAGGTGATTGAATTGCCTCTTGGGCCACCATGTCCAACTATAATAAGCTTCTCATTTTTTGACACGACTTTCAGCGGGCCTTTCCTCCACCGATGTCTTAATTTCTTATAGGACTCCTTATTTTTAACTGATTCTTTCGCACTACATATGTGCGAAGTTCGAGTGCTGTGTATGTATAAATCTGCCGTCACTTCATGCAATCTTTTTTCGTAATCTGATACTTTTTGGAGAGGAGCCCCCTGATCGAGTATTCCTACTCTTGTTGACACTTTTTTGCTGTCGCCCTTGATTAACTGAGCTCCCTGACGTTTATAGAAGTGAAGTTCCTTTTTCACGAAAATGTCATTAATGGCCCCCTCATTCTCGGGGGCGTTGTATCCTCTGTATGAGTTAATATCTATGTTTTCCAAACAAGGTACGCCAGCCACATACACGGCTTCTGCCATAATTTACTCCTTCCATAATTATAGATTATAATTATGTGCATTGAGTATTTAAACATTTTAAATTGTATAATTCAATTATTTTAGGCATTTGTGTCCTGTAACAAGTTGGGTTTAGACTTGGCCTGGGGTCGGACCAAGTCAACTAATTGAATTTAGTTGACTATCACTCCGAAAATAGGCATTTTGAGTCCGTATATTGCTCTTTTTGACCCCCAAAATAGTAATATAGAAAATCGAATAGATACCTACCGAGCCTATATCGCCCATTTTATCCCCAAAAGGGGCCATATAGACCGGTTTTTAGGGTTGATTCTACACATATCTATAATACTTACAGTATGTTAATTTGGCCCGACCCCATGTTAAGACATGTTAAGAGTTTGAATCAAGACTAATTGATCGTAACAAACTGAAAAAAGGTTCAGGAAAACACGCAAGTATTTTTTGGAATACCGTCAAAGATTAATAAACAGAATATTGAGGTTCGTGTTTATAATAATTTATTGAAGAGGTAAAATATGCAAAGATTTCAAAGAAAATTTATTTTCCTATTGTTAATTTCAATCTTCGCTTTACCTTCTTCTGCCTTTTCTGGGCAAGATCCTCCTCGGTGGGATTGTTGCTGGCACATATGGGCAGCCGGATGCAATTTAGGTTGGGCAACATCTCTTATGTATAACACCCAATCTCGTCAAGAGTGGGCAGGAATCCCTGATCAAACAATTTCAAATTTCATAGTTACTGCTGGAGAGAGTATTGCTGCTGCCAATGATGTCTGTTCGCGTGTTAATCCCGCCTGGCCAGGATGGCAACATCAAAGAAATTATCTGCTAAATTTGGTGAATAGCTTCAGAAAGCGTCCCAATAGTGTAACAAGAAATCAGATATATAATTCTTTAGTATCAACATATAATTCCTTTGGTAATTTTCTTCGCGTAGTGATTATTGCGGGAAAGAAATATGATAAATCTACGTGTTCCGAAAAATATTACAGATTAGGGTGGTTGCTTAGCTACGCACAGCAGACTTTAAAAATTTCAGATGAACAGAGAATACGTGGCAACAAGAAATGGGATCATTTTGCAATCACTGGGAAAAAATATATCAAGGAGGCAGTTAACATCATACAAGCTTTATCCGTACTAAGACCTGTCACCGGAAGATGTGTTAATTTACAAGGATTAGATCTAATTGCTCGAATGAGCCAATTGCAGCGATTACCTGTAACGGAGGAAAATCTTCGTTATATGATATTTGAAGTTGATAGAATGTGGGGACAGATAAACCAACAAATCACAGATGATTGCTCTCCTGAAACGGCTCCATGTTTTGGACAGGGAAGAAATAATCTAGTCAATCATTTATCTTGCAAAAACAATGACAACGAAGAAAATGGATGCTGTTGTTTCAAGGGAACACATACCTATCGATTCGTATCTCAGTTTGTTTCGTCATTACTTGTTAGATTTGATACAGGAAAAAAGTTTAATTGCAGGAGTGAAGTACACATTCAGATTAACAACGGCAAAAAATGGGAAAATATAAAAACTCTCCAAGCCGTTTCGTCCTCAGGGAATTCAACTCGTGCTCCGATAGATGTTAAAATTTCTATAAATGGTAATATTTCAGGAGTTAAAATTTTTGATGGGTGCGTTTGTTGCTTAGACTTTTCTGAAATTTTTATGGAGTAATCAATGTGATAGTGATGTGGATGACAAAAAAGAAAACACTTTATATTCTTCTTTGCATGTGATTTTTTTACTAAAAGTAAGAAAATATGTTGAAATATGGATCTAATTCCCAGTCATTTTTTGTGTAGGGGGTCGGACCAAGCTATCACGAATCAATGTGCTGATTTTCAATCAGTATTTCACCAAAAATACTCATTTTGAGGCCTTAAAACAGCATTTTCATGCCCCAAAATACCCTTGTAAGCCGCGGGGGATTCCCGGAGTTCATAGCTTCCATCACCCCCGCCAATCACCATGCGCCCCTCTCCCTTGACTTTAAGAGTTTCCTTCGTGATGGTGACAAATGCCTTGCTGCCCACAGCAACACTCTCAGTCCATTTTCCATCTCGAAGACTTTTGCCTCCAGTCAGCGGCTTCCCCATTCCACCTACTGTAGGTAGAGGTCAAATCATCCATCGACTCAAAATTGAGCAGTCGCCTTAGTCCGTCACAATCAATCAGGGCATATCGTTGCCCGAGGTGCCACATGGTAAACCGTCGGTTCACCTTTTACAATCAAACGGGCTATCCGGGGCATTGTGTGTTCCTCCTTTCTGAAAATCGGGATTCCATTGATTCCGGCACCTTTGAACCCACATCACATTACATAACCTCTTTCAGCAATAATTCGTCTGTCCCCTATTCATCCCCCTCGGCAACTATGTGGCCGAGGCCACTTAGTACCGACCTCCGGATCGGAAAATGAGATAAAATCGCTCGGCGCGATTTTATGAAGCGCGGCTCCGCCGCT
>CAZRYM010000112.1:0-6689 GCA_964604305.1 uncultured Thermotogaceae bacterium
TCTATACGCTGTCCAAGGATTACTTTGAAGTAACCATTCTATGGGGTTTCCGTTTAATCTTTCAAGCCATTTCATTAAATATTCACCCACTTAAAGCCCAAAAGGCTTGTTTGAAATTATTAGACAAATCCTTAATGTGTTGCAAATGATATTTAATCTGTTATCTTTTCAAATAAATAGTATTCAGATGTTGTTTTATATTTTGGCCCTTTCATTGTCTTTTTAACCTTATCAATGTCTATTGGTCTATCCCGTTTAAAAGTAAAGTATTGGTCTAAATCTTTACTTGTAAATTGATAAGTTCCATGTCCATATTTCAATACGCCAATAAAATCAAAGTCACTGTCCAATTTAGCCAATGTAGCATCTCCATGACTGTCATTCGCTAACAGCATGCCCCCTTTTCTCAGGTATTGCTTGCACGCTTGAGAAACAAAACCCGCATATTGTGATATTAACAGGTCATTGTAGCCTTTTGGAATCGGGAGATCATTCCAATAATCCATCGATTCAAATTTTATGATCGTGTTTTCCTTGTATATTTTCTTCTTTTCGACATATTCCAGAATTTCGGATTTATTCTTAAAAAAATCCTTTGCCTTTTTTACATTATCTACATAGATGACTTCAGGAATGATAAGTGAAGGCGTAATATGTATATATGAACCGGGATACAATGCCTTTTTGATAGAGAAATGCTTTGTGATTTCTAAAAATACATCATATCGGTCAAACGCTTTTTCTTCATGGCTATGCTGAGATGTTTTCATGTATTTTTCATATTCTTCAATTGCCTTGGACATCTTATTATCCCTCCTTAAAACCGAAAACATTCCGGTTCTTGGTCATCCACAATTCCTATTGCTGGTCCTTAATTTCCAATGCTCTCTCATACAGTTTTTGATAAACCGGGATCATCTCAGCTTCGTTACTCATTTTTTCCATCTCTTCAACGGCTATCCAAGCCACATCTGAATTCTCGTCCGGTTTGATCAATAGCTCTTCATGCTCTTGAGCGATCAAAACATAGGCTGCGGACAGATGCAGATGAGCGCTAACGTATTCGCCCCTTTTATAATGGCCTTTTACCGTCAGGATGTCTAAAGAAATCATATCGTCAACAAGAGGTGAGATTCCTCGGATGCCCGTTTCCTCTTTTGCCTCTTTTATGGCAATTTTAAGGAGATCTCGCTCTCCGTCTGCATGACCACCTGTCCAAGCCCAGGTTTGATAGATGTTGTGATGTACCATGAGAGTTTTTGTCATTGATGGATTTAAAATAAAACCTGATGAGGTCAAATGAGCCAGCTGACTTTTTCTGGAGAGGATATCATCACCGATTAAGCTGAGATGTTCCAGGATGATTTGTTTGTCGCTTTTTTCAGAGTCTGTCAGTGCTTTAAATTGCCTGATTTGTTGGTTGTATGGCATTTTCTCCTCCTTAAACCTTTTCAGCAATAAGTTATACACAGTATATCATTCTGGCAAATGAAATGCGAATCCTTGAAAGCTATTGATGCTCAAAGATGCGTTAATAATAGTCTAACGCGCATGCATGTTATAATAAAAAAGATACTTGAGCGTTGAGTTCATGATTGAGGTAGAACAATGATTATAAGAAAATTTGAAGCAACAAATGCGGTGGATTTTCTCAAATATGCGGAAATCTATTCCAGCAACGAAGTAAAACGCATCATAAATAATCTTTATAATGGAATCATCTATATCCTGGGATTGGAGATTGAAAACAATCCCATCGGTTTTCTTGTGATTGAACGTCGCAATGGCCTGAATCACGTCTGTAATTATTTTTTTCTCAAACCTGAAGTTAGTAAGCGAAGATATGAAAACGTTTTAATCCAGCACGGCATCGATGAAGCGAAAGAAGAAGGTGCCGAACATTTTTACATCAGTTATTTTGCAGGTAATAAAGACTCTGAGAAGCTGAAAAAATTATATGAAACATTTGGATTCAAGCCCTCAGGCTATGAAAGGCACACCTTTGTCATGGATAGAGAAGAAATAGGACAGGCCATTCAACGGTTGAGCATCAAATACGCCAGATATTTAAATTTACGCGGAAAAAAAGTCAGGGCTTTCAAGGATTTGGATTCAGAGTCCGTACAATTGATCAACTCCCAACGAGGAAATGAGTTTCCCGATTATTTCTATCCCTTGTCTGACCACTGTTGCCCGGAGTGTTCCACCATGATTTGGCAAGATGATGATCCTGCGGGGTGGATTGTCTTTGAAACGAATGGCAAAACCGCTTTATATGTGTATAACATTTTCATCAAAGAAAAATACCGTAACAAAGGCCTGTTTGTACCTCTTCTTACATTTGCTTATAATCATACGCCTAAAGCCGTTAAGAGGTTTTTTTTCTACGTTAATGGTGATAACAACAATATGCTGGGACTTCTGAGACTTTTCCCTGACTGCACTGTTAAACAAGATGTTTCGGTTGAGATGACACGAAGTCTTTAGAATTAAGATTCCCAAGTCATCAAGAGTGATGGTTTTAATTGATAGTGATCTTTGGGAGGAGAAATAAGATGAATTATGTGGTTTTAAAAAACGTACATGATCACAATGAAATACAAAACCGGGTAACATTAGAACTCTGGCCGGAATTCATTTTACATGACCCTGTTTCTAATAAACACTGGGGGGAATTGTTTGAACTCTTTCCTCAGTATCAGTTTTCTCTTGAATCAAATGGGGCTATCATTGGTACCGGAAACTGTCTGCCTTACAGATGGGATTTACCCTTTGAAGAACTTCCGGAAGGGGGGTGGGATGCGATTTTTGAGAAAGCCATTGATGACAAACGTGCCGATATCCAGCCTAACATCTTAAATGGCCTACAAATAGCCGTTAATAAAAATCATCAAGGCAAAGGTGTGAGTTCACTTGTGCTGAAAGAGATGGCTTCCATTGCCAGAAAAGAGGGCTTCCAATACGTAACCATCCCGGTTAGACCAAGCTTGAAAAGCAAATACCCTCTCATTCCCATTGACCATTACATCAATTGGCGCCGTGAAGATGGATTACCCTTTGATCCCTGGCTGCGTGTTCACGAACGATTTGGCGGAAAGATCGTAAAAATCTGCCATGAATCCATGCGTATCCCCGGTACCATTTCAGACTGGGAACAATGGACAGGCTTGAGATTCTTCGATTCCGGTGATTATGTCATTGATGGAGCCTTGAATCCGGTGAACATCGATTTGGAAAAAAATTTAGGCCTTTATATTGAGCCGAATGTTTGGGTATTGCATGAAATCTAATTTAATGGCTGAAGTCCCTCAATGATGATGAGATCATCCAGTTGATAAGAACTATCTGCGGCATAAGGAATAAAGCCGTAGTTTCTTGCCTTTTGTATAAATTCTGATGGTATATCTTGAAGGGGATAGACGTAATCGGTAACCAGAATGGTCTTTTCCAAACTTTGTAATTGTTCCAGTCTTTCAAGGCGATATTGGCGTTCTTGTTCATCTGTTTCAGAACCATCGTTCAAGTAAAATAGCTCTTCTATGGCCACTCCCCAAATAGCTTGCTGTAATTGGTTTTCCGTATCAAAGTCGAAAATTTCCAAGGCGTTTTGTGTGAGGATTTGAAAGTAATCCATGCCTTTTATTTCTTTGATGTAAGTACTGATGGCATCAACAAATTGTATCATTCTGGCCGCTGATTCTTCTTCACTCAGCAGTTCATATGTCTCAAACCAGTCGTAGTAAATATCAACCTTATCAAGCATGAGAGCTTCGAATCCCTGCTCTATGATTTTGTCAATGTACTCAAAGATGATGGCCTGCCAATCCTCATGCCAGAACTTGACACTGTAATTGCCTGCCCAGTTTGGATTTTCTTGACCCAGCCAGGCAGGTGCATCGTTATACCAGACATTATTCCAGTAAAACCGATAATCCTCCGCCTCCCCAATACTCAGATAGGCAATGGGTAAGATTTGATTATTTTTTAGTCGACTGATTTGTTCATTCGTATACTTGCCCGCCTCCGTTCCGTCAAAGGAATAATCGATGATACAAGCATCGAAATTGGAATTGGCTATGGCTTCGATTTGCGCCCCGTCTATCACATAAGCAAAAGATCTTAAAGACTTTTCTGGTACAACAGGCACAAACTCGGGAGCTGCTGCACAAGCGGTTAACAAAAACCCTAATAACAAACTCATCCAGGTTTTCATCAAGTTTCACCTCTCAGTCTTTTTAGAATAAATGGAAAAAACAAGGATCATGGCAAACACTCCGAAAAACATTACAAAGGGCACAAAATAACCGACTTTCAACCCAACATTGCTGCTAAGCGTTCCGATAATAAAGGAAGCCAGAGTCACACCGGCTGATGCTGAGAAGGAAAACAGTGACATGGCCAAACCAATGTTCTTCTTGACTTTATCCACCAGGATGGATTGTAATGTTGGGAATATGGATGCATGAATGAGCCCGGACAGGAAGATGAAAATAGCCAGGAAAAGAAAAGAATCAGCGGGAAGTTGAGCAAAAAATGTGATAGGAAGGCCTACACCGGTGATGATTAAAAGCCATTTTGTTTTCCCCACTTTATCCACCAATTGAGCGGAAGTAAACCGACCGATAAACAGTCCAATCCAGAATAAAGAGGGGAGTAAACTGGACAATTCTTTGCTGTATGAACGATAATCCACCGAATAAGTGGGGGCCCAGGATGAGATACTGCCCTCTGAGCCCACGTAGAAAAAAATGATGGCTACAATCAACCAGAAATATTTATTTTTAAATAAAGAAAGATAATCCGAAAGAGTGTCTCCCTCAGCTTTTTTTATTCTTTTGGGAATATGGGTTTTCAACTGAGTGGAAAAATAAAGAGGGACACAGGTATAACCAGCAACGATAAACAAAAAGGCCATATAGGGCAGATCCTGTGCAATCATAAACGACGCAATAAACGGGCTGGCCATTGCACCCAAGGCGTAGAAAGAATGAACCAGGTTTAGCAGTTTCCCGCTTTTTCCTTCAAAGGCAGAACTCAATGGAGGAACGGCAATCTCGATAACGGCAGATCCCAATCCGATCAACAAATGACCAATGATCAAACCTATAGCTGATCTTGAAAGTGCAAAGATTAAAATACCCGATGGAATCGAGATATATGAGAACAATAATGGTTTTTTTGTCCCGATAAAATCAATCAGAATACCAATTAGCAGAGCACCGGTTAAATAACCGATGGACTTGGCTGCAAAGATCATCCCCACCTGGGCGTATGATAGGGAAAGGGATTCCCTGATTAAAGGCATGACAGCGGAGATATAAGTGGCAGCTGCCCCCATCGTCAAAAACGAATTGTACCCCACCCCTTTATAACAGGTTAAATTCTTCATGCCTTCCCCCTTTTTATCAGGAAACCTTATTTTCGATCTTACTGATTTTATCATATACGGCGTTTATTCAAACTATCTTTTAAATATAAAAAATCATTACCAACTGGTTGAAACTATGCTATAATATATTATCTTAAATAAATTCTAATGTATTATCATGTTTTAAATTATCTTGATGCTCATGAACTTTGATTCTTTTAAAAGTTTGGAATATTTAACATATATATATCCGTCTAAGGATTAGAAGTGTTAATGAAAACATGCACGAAAACTATTAAAGGAGGAAATAATTATGAAGAGGTTTTTGATTTTAACAATAATTACACTATTTTCTATTAGTTTATTTGCTACAAATCCAACAGTAGAAGGAACATTGGATGGTGAAATGGAGGTTTACAAACATCCTTCAGGAAATTTTGAGTTGTATTGGAAAGTGCTAAATGAAAATGAGATTTATATGGCAATTAACGCCAAAACAAACGGATGGGTTTCGGTGGGTTTTGATCCTTCTTTCATGATGAAAGATGCGGATATCAAAATCGGAAATATTGTAGATGGTGTCGTAACTCTGGAAGATCATTACGGAACTTCCGCTACCGGACACAAACAGGACAAAGAGAACGAGATAATTGAATTTGCAGGCAAAGAAGAAAATGACTGGACATTTATAGAATTTATCATGCCGCTTGATACCGGCAAAGCAGATGACAAAGCCATCATTCCGGGAGAAAAGATGAAAGTAATCATTGCCTATTCATCATCAACTGATGCCTTATGGCGAAAACACAACTTCAGAGCCTCAACCGAGTTGGTGTTCTGAGATGGATGCAATCCTAAGATTTGCCTACACGACATTTCTTGGAATGCCAATGATCGCCTGGTTGGGAATCGTGACGTATATCATACTGTTCTTCACCGCTTTATTACAAGTGTTGAAGATTAAGAAAAAGATCAAATTCAGTTTTAAGGCCCATAAAACCATGGCGTACATCACAATCGTATTTGCAACAATCCACGGATTGCTGGTTATGTTTACATATTTATGATGTAAACATAATTATAAGGATAAATTCAGGAGCAACGCCATTTAAATTTACTGTCTTTATTACATGAACTCTTAAATTTTGTTTATTCGAGAAAACGTTAAATTCCCGGGAGCACACACAGGTGCTCCCCTACTTATTTAAAGCGGGGAGTTTTTTCCCAGAGGGAAAAACACTCCAAGGTCAATGTTCCTTTTGACCACACACCTGCTCAAAGAAATCATTGAGCTTGGAGTTTCCTAAAGGAAACATCCACG
>CAZRYM010000113.1:0-6682 GCA_964604305.1 uncultured Thermotogaceae bacterium
TAATCTTGGTTTTAATGCTTTTAAGAGTTCCTAAACGCATCTTACACCTCACAAAGAAAATGGACATAAATAAATATGTCCATTGTTATAATAATTCTTACTTAGCCTTTTATAGCGATCAATAACGTTGCAACAACGTTGATCACACTGGGAATCCAGATATTACTTTCCCCGAAAAAAGCCATATAAATAAAGAAAACACCAATAATCGTAAGGATTGAGATAAACAATCTATCCCCCGGTGTAGTTGGAATCGGTAAAAAGCCTTTGCGTTCTACAGGGGGATTGAAGATTTCATAAACAGCAATGGATACGATCGTAGCTGCCAAGCCAATTAAAGAAATAATCGTCGGAAGTGTCCAATTCATCCAGTCCATCATTCATCACACCCTTCCCAGGGCAAATCCCTTTGCCAGATAGTTTCTTACAAAGTAGACTACAACGGCACCGGGCACGATTGTTAATACACCTGCTGCCGCAAGCAAGCCCCATTTAACACCTTCAGCGCCAATTCCGACTGTCAATGTAACAACCACCGGTTTTGCATTGGTGATGGTCAATGTCTTGGCCAATATCAATTCCACCCAAGAAAAGGTGAAACATAAAAAGGCGGCAACTCCAATCCCCTGTTTTACAAGGGGCAAAAAGATCTTGAAAAAGAATCTTGGGAAACTATAGCCATCAACAAATGCCGTTTCATCAATTTCCTTTGGGATACCCGACATAAAACCTTCCAAAATCCAGATTGCCAGTGGAATGTTAAATAACAAATGGGCAATGGCTACGCCAATATGCGTATCAAATATTCCTAGATTATTGTACAGCTGTGTAAAAGGGATCATGAATATGACAGCGGGTGCCATCCTGTTTGTGATCAACCAAAAAAACAGATGCTTATCCCCTCTAAAGTTCCACCTTGAAAAGGCATATGCTGCGGGCACACTCACCACAATGGTTATCGCCACATTCATAAAGACATAAATGAGAGAATTCGCAAAGCTGTTCATCCATAAGTCAGATCCGAATATCTCAGCATAATTCTTAAACGTCAATTCTCTTGGAAAGAAAGTCATGCTGCTCAATATTTCCTCGTCGTATTTTAGAGATGTGTTAATCATCCAGTAAACGGGAAAGATAAGCAATGTGAAGTAAATGATCAATAAAATCGTTGCTCCGATTCTCGGCTTGTTTTTATGCATGATGGACCCCCTTTCCGACACGGGATATGAATTGGAAGAATATATAACTTAAGATCAGCACAATAAAGAAATAAATCAAAGAGGCCGCTGATGCATATCCCAACTCATAAGACTCCGCTTTTCTTGAAACGAACAAACTTAAAAAAGTTGTTGCTGTTCCGGGACCGCCTCCTGTTAATAAGAGGGGTTCTGAGTATATCTTAAATGAATCCATAAAACGTAATAAGATACCAATCGTCAAAACTGTTCTCAATTTGGGCAGTGTCACGTATTTAAAAGTACTCCATTTGGAGGCGCCATCAATGGCTGCTGCTTTGTAATAAGCGCTTGGAATGGCTTGCAATCCGGCATATGCGAGTAAAACAATCAACGGTGTCCAATGCCAGACATCTACCGTCAGGATTGTAAAAAACGCATCATTCGAATTCATTGTGACATTGTAGGCATAGTCCATGAGATTGAAGAAATTTGGCACAACACCTATATCTGCTTGTGTAAACAACCTCCAGATAATACCAACCACATTGTAAGGGATTAAAAGCGGTATTCCCAGCAACACAAGATTCAGGGGAACCCATTTCCCCTTTTTCGGCATCGCCAAAGCAATGATAATCCCCAAGGGTATTTGGATAATCAACACGAGAAACGTAAACGCAAATTGTTTAAGGATTGCATCTGTAAACTGACTATCCTGGAGAACCTCCACAAAGTTTTCTATGCCAACATTAAAAGGCATACTCCCCGCAAAGATATAGTTTTGAGAATAATTGACAACTGTAATCAACGGTATAACCGCACTAATCGCCATAAAAGCCAAAGCCGGTAACAAAAATATCCATGCTCTATTCTTCATCCGATAATTCCTCCTTTTTGGGAATTTTCATTACAGAATCCTTGAATCTTGTTTGAAAAGGATTATTTTATCCTCTGGAAACGACAAAAAGACTCTTTCTCCGATTGAAACATTCACACTGCTTGATATTTTGGCTTTCAGTCTTTTATTCATACCCTCAACGGTAATGATTCGATAATGACCAAAATTCTCAACAACTTGAATGTTAAAGGGTGTTGAAGCTTTAGTCTGTTCTTTTAAAATAACAACAGACTCCGGTCTAATACCAAGCTTTACCTCCCCTTCTTCTTTGACCCCTTTTTTCTCCAAAATAGTTTTGATATCCAGGGTAAAGCCTTTACAATCAAGGATTCCTTTGGATAAACTGCAGTCCATGAAATTCATCCCCGGGCTGCCAATGAAAAAACCGACAAAAGGTTGTTTGGGATTATCATATAACTCGGTAGCAGTACCACTTTGCACAATTGTTCCTGCATTGAGAATCGAAACATAATCCGCAAAGGTTAATGCCTCATGCTGATCATGGGTGACGTAAATCATTGTGAGTTTCAATTCTCTTTGGATTCTCATTAACACCCTTCTCAAGCCGTTTTTTAATTTGGGATCAATCAAAGTCAATGGTTCATCCAACAGCATCGCAACAATATCATCTCGAATGATTCCCCTTCCCAATGAGACTTTTTGCTTTTCGCCCTCATTGAGTGAACCTGCAGATTCATTCAAATATTCATCCAAGTTTAACAATTCTGATATTTTACGAACCTTTGAATCGATTTTATTCTTTGCATAACCGCTGTTTCTCAAGGGAAAAGCCAGATTATTGTAAACACTCATCGTATCATAGGCTACCGGGAACTGGAAGACCTGTGCAATCTTTCTCTCCTGTGGAGAAAAGTCAGTTGCATCTTTTCCATCGATCAATACCTGACCTTCTGTAGGCCTCAACAATCCGGAAATAATATTCAACATCGTCGTCTTTCCACCACCGGATGGCCCCAAAAGGGCATTTGCCGTTCCGTCTTCCCAAACAACATTCAAATTGTTGATAACCCATTCTGCCTTTTCTTTGTCTTTTACCTTTCCAAATGAATATTCGTAAGAATGACTGATGTTCTTAAATTCAAGCGTTGCCATTCTTATCGCCTCCTGTTTTCGCCACAAGACTTTTGTCATCTGCATCAAAGATAAAGAACCTGTTTTCATCCATATAAAGCTCAATGGTGTTGCCATACTGATAGTGAACAATTTCAGGTTCAAGGACAATCATATTCTGACCGTTATAATCGATATGTAATTCGGTTTCCGAACCGACTATTTCGCTTAAAATGAGCTCACCACATATTTTTGTTTTATTTGGTCCATCTTTGAACCCGATATCTTTTGGTCTGATTCCAAGAATATAACGTTCGCTTGTTAATTTTTCAATGTATTGACTCACGTCAATCTTCAATTCTTTTGTTATTTCTATCGTTTTATCATTTCTGTTCAGGTTACCGTCCAACAGGTTCATGGTGGGATTGCTAAAATACTTCCCAACCATACTAAAACTTGGATTATTGTAGACTTCTTCTATATCGCCATACTGTAAAAGTTTACCTTCATAAAGATATCCGGTATGTGAAGATAAGGCCATGGCATCAATAGGATCAGCAGTCGCATATATAAAGGCGCCTTCACGGTTTGAAAAAGTCTCTTTCAATTGGGTCCTGAACTCCTCTCGTAATTTGTAATCAAGATTTGCGAGAGGCTCATCCAAAAAAATGTATTTAGCACCCTTTACCATTGCCCTTGCAATAGCCGTCCTTTGCCTTTGACCGCCACTGATTTCTTCAGGCTTTTGACGCAAAATCTTATCAATATTTAATAGTTCAGCTACTTCATGAACCTTTTTTTCGATTTCTTTTTTTGAATACTTCTTCGCAACACGTAGTGGGGAAGCGATATTTTCATAGACATTCATATTGGGATAGTTGATAAAATCCTGATAAACCATTGCGACATTTCTGTCTCTGACAGACAATTTTGTCACATCTTTACCATCAAAGAACACACTGCCCGAATCCACTTTCTCCAGTCCGGCCATTACCCTTAACAGAACCGATTTTCCCGAATCAGAAGGACCTAAAAAACAGACAAATTCCCCATCTTTTATCTCAAAACTCACATCTTCCAAGGCCTTCTTTCTACCAAAACTTTTTGTTATATTTTTTAGTTCTATTCCCATGAACTCACCTCTGTCTTTAGACTAAAAAAAACCGATATTCCTGCTGCCTTAACGGCAGCAGGAATTAAAACATTATCTGTTGCTAAAGGAATTACTGCTTAGTCTTTCCAGCGTTTGATTAGTTCATCATACTTGATTGTTTCCGGTTGAGGTCTTTCTTTTATCTCCGGTTTTGGAGAACCAGGCTGACTTAACCAATATTCTTCGTCTCTTTCTTCGTTCAGTTCAGGAGACTTGTTTGGAAGTCTTAATCTGCCCATCAACTGGTCCATTTTTGCTGCCAGCTGATCCATAGCTTCTTGAGCTGTTAACTCTCCGGTGACGGCCATTGATACATATTGCCACCATTGTTCGGCCAAGAGTGGATAATGAGGAACGTTAGGACCTGAGTCTGTATAGAGTTTTTCATCAGGCGATCGATAGAAAGTGATGATTCCACCCAGCATGCCTTCATTTTCTGTCCAGTAATCAGACCATACGGTTGATTTTCTTACAGGAGTGAATCCAATGTTAAATTTCTTCAATGAAACTGTTTTTGAAACACAGAACTGTGCCCAAAGCCAAGCAGCCTTCTGATGTTTCAGATCAACACTGTCCTGTAAAATCGTCCATGAACCTGCATCCTGATAACCAACCTTCATGCCTTCTTCCCAATATCTTCCATGAGGAGTTGGCGCTACACGCCATACAGGTCTCCCGTTTTCATCGGTAAGCGGGCTGGTGATTTCTGTAAATTCAGGTGTTGAAAGCCATGTGATGTATTTAAAGATATGTTGAGCAATATTTCCCCTTCCTGGAACCGGTCCTGCTTCAGACCATGTCATGGAAGTGGCAAACGGTGGAGCGTATTTCTTCATCCATTCGATATATTTTTCAAGTGCATATACAGCTGCCGGTGAATTTGTTGCGCCACCTCTTGAAACAGATGCACCAACGGGGATTCCGTCTTCGTTAACCCTGATTCCCCATTCATCAACCGGGATTCCATTAGGCAAACCCTTATCTCCAACACCGGCAATGGACAGCCAGGCATCGGTAAATCTCCAACCCAAGGAGGGGGATTTTTTACCATAGTCCATGTGACCGTATACAGTCTGTCCGTCTATTTCCTTACCTGTAAAGAATTCTGCTATATCTTCATAAGCTGCCCAGTTAAGAGGAACACCAAGCTCATAACCGTATTCATCGAAAAATTCCTGTTCAAATTTAGGGTCATTAAACCAGTCGTAGCGGAACCAGTAAAGATTTGCGAATTGCTGGTCGGGCAACTGGAGTTGGTTACCTTCGTAATCCTGACCAAATTCAAGGTTTAAGAAATCATCCAAATCCAACCAGGGATTGGTTACTTCTGCACCGTCACCGGCCATAAAGTCAGTTAGATTCAACGCACTGTTCAGTCTTAAATGTGTTCCAATCAAGTCTGCATCGTTGACATAAATGTCATATAGTTTGGTTCTTGTCTGAATCTGTCTCTGGAGTCGGTCAACAACTTCCCCTTCTCCTATAATATCGTGTACAACCTTTATACCTGTTATTTCATAGAAAGCCTTTGCCAATACCTGAGCTTCAAATTTATGCGTATTAATTCCTTCGGCAACGGATTTTAATTCAACGCCTTCAAATTGCTTGGCTGTTTCTTGGAACCATTCCAGTTCCTGTACTCTTTCATCACGTGAAAGTGCAGATGGTTCAAAATAATCCGCCCATTTGTCTATGGCTTCATCAGCTGCAAATACCATGGTACCTGTAAAACAAAACAAAACGAATGTTACTAACAACAACGACGAAACTAATTTTCTCATTTTTACCTCCTTGAGTTTCATACCGACATAAAGATCCCGGCGCTGAAAACAATTAATCTAAACAAAAATAATTGTCCGATCATCACCTCCACCAAAAAAGAATAGGTTTGCAAAACAAAACTGTATGCGAACAATAATGATAGCGATATATTCTTACTATAAAATTAACAAAGGGAATTAGAATAAGCCTCTTGAAAGTGTTTTTTTACTCTTTTTTCTGAAAAACACAAGATATTTGGTTTTTAATTTCAAATAAATAAAGAATAGGACATTAAGATTATATACAATTTCACAAACTCAATCAAACATTGTCATAGGTGATTAGAACCAATTATTAGAGATTAGAGGGATATTAATCACTTTTTTGGATTATTTCATACAAATCGTATTCTAACGTTATAATCAAAAAAAAGGCAGCCACCGGGACTGCCATAATTTGTTACGAATTTATCTTTATTGGGGGGAGCTTAATTTTTAAAGCCTACATGGTCGATGAAAAATTCCTGTCCACCGATTTCAAGCGCGTTGATGGTGCCATCCAGGAGAATGATTCCCTGAACACCTCCGGGAACTGTTGCCTCGACAACATAAATATCCACGCCAC
>CAZRYM010000114.1:0-6642 GCA_964604305.1 uncultured Thermotogaceae bacterium
CAATACCTTTTTCAACAATTTCAGCGTATTTCGGTACTACAAGTACAATAGCCCTATCTTCATTTTTTCTGTTAAACTGATTAATAATTTCTTGTGATACGGATGAATGTTGTCCCACTCGTCGTTCGATTGTCCAACCAGTATCATCAATTGGTGCATATAGTAAACCTTCCTTTGCCGCAACTTCGATAAAGGGATCCTTCCCCACCATTAACAAATCATGAGTTTTTGGACCTGAAATCTGATCTAAATGAACACTGGGTGCCTCAAGTAAAAAAACTAAAGCGTCAGAATTGTCGCTGACTTCTCGGTGTGATAAACCTCTAAAATTCTGAGGAGAGGATTCAACATGGCATTCAAATTTTTCTCTTCCTTTTACAAAAAGAGCAGCGCCAATTGCATATCTGTTACTCACTTCAGGAACTACAATACAGTTGGTTACAGGAAACATTACTTCTGCTGAATGTAAGTCCAGGACAACATCAATTTTTTCATTTCTAATAAATTCCATGGCTGCATAGGTGATCTTTTCGCTTAAAAATCCATCAGGTCTGCCGGGCCAGGTTCTGTTTGTGTTTCTGGCATCAATATAAGACAGTAATTGTCCTTCAGGGTAATGAACGAACACATCCGGATCAGGCCATTGATCCAAAGCTTGTAGACCCCTGTCGCCCATTCGGAACTTTTTTTCGCCCCAATCAGTTTCAAAGTGATAGTACATTGGGAAGCCACCACCAGGCTGTGTACCAAGTGAAGCGCTTCGATTGAAATGGGGTATGACGTAGACAGTACCTTGCTCAACCTTTAAATTCTCTATCCATAAAAAACCTGTCATTTGTGAACAATGTTCACTTGGATGAGTCGCAGCAATCATCAGTACTGAACCGCCTTCTTTTTCTCCTTTAAATTCATAGATTCGCGTATCGGCAACGGTACCTTCGAGTTCAGGAAAAAATTTGCTTAGCATAAAAGTATCTGTTAGTGCAGGGCTTGCTACAATCGTTTCTTCAAAATTCCTTTGCAAGTAAAGAGGAATTCCTGCAGCAATTAATGAGAATATTAAAATTCCCAGAATAATTATCTTAGATATCTTCATAAAATTCCTCCTATCTACTTAAGTCTGAGTAATCTGAGTAAAAACGGAAACATGGCAATGGCATATAACATTGTTTTTTTAATATCTCTGGATTTTAAAAAGTCCCATGCCATGAAAAAAACTACAAACCCAGTAATGATGTAATAAAGAAACATAATAAAAGTCACATTATCACCCCTACTTTATCCCATTAGAAAATCTAATTGATTACTGAAAACTATCATCAAAACAGCAACGACAGTGATCACTATCCAAGGTACCATACAGGATTTTAAGAAAGCATTATACTTGCCTTTATAACCGATTGTAGAAACGGTAAGTCGGGCAATCAATTTTGTTGGAGGCATTGCATCTCCAAGTGCCCACAATAAACTTAATCCTGCTAAGGCGATGACTGGATTAATACCTCTAGCGTTAAACATCCAGACTAAAGGAATACCCAGAACAACTGCTCCACCAAATGCGAATAATCCTTCTGACAGTGGAATAACGATAGGGAAAATAAAGTACAAAAGTAATATTGGAGCGGTTACTATCCATAGTGAAAGAAGACCTTTTGTTCCGTTAAAACTCATAATTTGTATAAGCATCCCCACTACTATGACTGTAGTAATTAATGGTATAAGTTGATCGATGGTATCTTTTGTAACTTTAATAATTTTTACCCTATTATAATTTGAAAGCCAAGCGACTAATGAACAAATAGCAAATGTCAATGGAAGTCCCAATACAGGAAAATCAAAAGGCCAAATTCTTGGTGCTACTAAAAGCACAATCAGTGTGATAAAGGGTAATATGACATTCCAAACCGTCAAGTTTTTTGGTTCTGGAATTTCGGATAATGCTTTTTCTTTATCGGTAATTTTTCCTTTTCTACCAAGATATAAGACTGTGAACAAACCTAATATAAGGACCGGTGCTAAAAGAGCCCATGTGAAACCAACGTAAGGTAAAGCTGTTCCAGCACAAGCCATCATAGCCCAGACATTCACAGGAGGTGCAACGGCACTTAAACCGGCAATTATGAAAATAATTGCAGCAACAACTTTTTTTTCTAATCCCATCATGGTTAACGCAGAAGCAACTGTCCCACCAACAACAAGGACGGAAATACTTCCAGCACCTGTAAGTGCTCCGGGAATTAGTAAAACAGCCATTAAAAAAATCAGCATTAAGTTTTTCTTATTGTGAAAGGTCTTTATGATACCTCTAACCACATAATCTGTACCACCAGAGGCTTTTATAATATTCATAAATAAAGTAGCAAAGATAAAAATGAGCCCGATATCTAAGAATAATACAGAGCCTTCTGCCATGTGCCGGAATAAATCCATTCCGGCACCGGCAACAAGACCTCCCGCAACTACTGCAAAAAACAAACAGATTTCAATGGAAAGCTTTAAGAAATAACCAAATGCATATGCACCTGCCATCACTAAAGCATATAAAATCGTTGTAGTAAAAACGGGATCGTTGGTCATTATTTCCTCCTTTAATCAAAAACTACTGAAATTTACTTGAGAGTCTTTTATTTTTCAACAAAAATTTCGGGAATAGTATCCAAAAGATCAAAAGCACTTTCCACTTCAATCAACGGAATACCATTCTCTTCCGCAATTTTGTCAAAACGATCATCCATATTCGTATCTGCTGTGACAACTATTAAATCACTGTAAGGAGCAACAGCGTCTATCATTGCTTCATTAGGGCTTCCAGGTAAACCTCTTCTGATTTCTCCACCAATTGCAAAAGAAAGAATTTTAATGTCGTTTTCTTTTGCGTAATCAATCAAAGCTTTCAGTCTTTTTACTTCATCATCAACAGAGAGACCTGATGCGCCCATTCCTTTAAGACTTGCACCAAGTGCTATCCATAATGTTTTAAACTGTGTCTTTTCAGGTTCTTCAGAAGAGATTGTGACATGCTTTCCCTGTCCATTTTCTGCTCCTCCAAGTCCAACACCAGCAGCAAATTCCTCTTTGGACAGAATATCGCAATAATCAAAAGGAATATCAATTTCTTCTGCTAAATAAATTACTGTGTTAACTTCATCACTCTGACCTCCAGAAGTTAAAACCACTGGAAAATCAAGTTTCTCTATATCTGCAGCAATGAGTGTCAAAGAGAAAAGTGAAGCAAACAGTAAAAATAAAAGAATTTTTTTCATTAAATCACCTCGTTTTTATTTCTTTTTTCCATACTGACCAGCTGCATTACCGTCTGGATAACCTACTTCCATGAGCCATTCATCTGGATAACCGACTGATTTTCCGTCCACATAACCATCTATGTATTTAGCGAACATATCTTCTGTGAAATCCCACCATTCTTCAACTACAGCATTTGCATTATTTACAAAATATTCTGTCAGAAATTCTTTTGCCAATTCAGGAGATTGTTTGTAAAGATTTACAGCTGCTTGTTCTATTGCGGGCTGGAATGCAAATTCTCTATTCTCAATTTCTTGTTGTTTGGCTTGCATATCTTCGATCATATAACTGAATTTCAAGTCTGCCCAATTTCCCATAAGGTTAAATGCCCATCCGGCAGTATTTCTGTCATATTCTCTCAAATGTCCATTTTCATAGGCTTCTGGTAATTCGTTCATACCGCAATAAAATGGAACATATGCTGAGGTATGTGGTGCATCTGGTCCAAACCAGATAACTCCACCGACAGGATCAGGAAGATAATCTCTTGATTGTGTGACAAATACATAGGCACATCTAAAAACTGAAATAGCTCTTTCCCATGCACCTTTAACCAATTTGCTGCTTCCGGCATATCTATTTGGAGTACCAAATGGACCAGCGGCAAGTCCTTCAGAAAGATCAAATTCAGTTCCCTGGTACCAATCTCTTTGAAGATCAATAACGTCTGCAACAGAAAGTTTTTTCTCAGGTTTTACAGAGAAAGGATATTCTCTTGTGAAACTATCTTCAACCCAAGGACTAAGCTCAAGGGATGGAGCAATTCTGTCAAATGTTCTCCATACTCTTCTGTGACTGTAATAGGCACTTGTATATTCTCCAGAACTTGCAACTCTCATCCAATCCAGTAATTCTCCGGAATCTTTATCCCATGTTCCCTGTTCAATTGCTACATCATGAAGATTAGGTGAATACATGATATCGGGATCCTCAGGGTCAATGTCTCTAATTCTCATACAGTTGGCTTCAACAAAGACTTCGCCATCAGGCACTTTTTTTGCAGCCCAAAGAGCACTTTTTTGGTCTGGTGAAGCAGACATCTCAATAACCCAAATCTCCTGGGTATCCGCAACAACAAGGGTTTCTCCCCAACCGTAATAACCGTATTCAACAGCTAAATCACCCATTAGTTTTACGGCTTCTTTTGCTTCTGTACATCTCTCCAAAGCAATTCTTGAAAGTTCTGAGATATCAAGAATGCGTACATCTTTTTCTGGAGTCGCATAGGTCTTTGCACCTGTTGTACATTCACCAATTGCGAGCTGATGTTCATTCATAATTCCATAAGAAGAACCAAAATAGGCATAAGTATGCTCTACTTGAGGGATGTATCCAAGAGGTTCTGTATCTGGATATTCAGCTTTATCCCATCCCGGGCCTCTGTCAGGACCTACATATGCAGGGTACTGATCCAAATAAGGATAACAAGGTCTCATAGCACCTTTTTCAAAATCCATGGCAGGTGTTCTGATAATTCTAAAATCACACATACCACAGTCACAAGTGTGAGTGACCATAACCGAACCATCAACTGAGGCGCCTTTTGTAACTCCAATAGTGGTACAGGAAAAGCTTATCAAAGCCAATGTTAATAGCATAATCGAAATAACTAATAATTTTTTCATACGTTTTTTTCCCCTTTCGCTTATTTTTGGATTTTAAATTCTAGTGTTTCTTGTTCACAAATCCAGCGTAAATCCAGATAAAAACTTCGAGAAAAATCTAACCATTGGTTTCTTAACCAAATCGGTTCAGTATCGCTAATCTTGATAAATCTAGTTCCATAAGCCATTGGCTCTCCACAGTCGGCACAGTAACTGCGACCTCCGAAATCTTCCCTGTTATGCTGGAAATAGACAAAACTTTCAACTTTTTCCTGTTTGTCCTTTAACAAACCAATAATTGGCGTGTAATCATATTCCAGAATAAACGAATCTTTTGAATGAGTCTTAAAGTAATCTAAATTGATTATCTCAGGGATGATAAATCCAAAACTATCTGGGGGATGATTTAATAATGTTATCCCCTTTTCCTGTAGCAACTCTAATGTGAACAAATAAAATTGGATCGTCTCAGTTTCCACACCTTCGACTGTTTTTGAAATACTGACAAAATCTAAAGCCAAAATTTTGTCCTTCTCAAAATCAAATTGTCTTGAAAATAATGTACTTGTATAAAGAACAAGTACGAAAACAAGTAAAATAAATAAGTTTTTTTTCATTTGTTCTTCAACCTTTTTTAATGGAGGCATATAGCCCCCATTCAAATTAAAAATTGATGTTATTCAGTTGGTTTGGCATATTGGGTAGGACCGTCTTCATATCCTACTTCTTTTAACCATCTGTCTGGATAACCAACTGATTCTCCGTTTACATAGCCGTCGTTGTATTTTGAAATAAGCATCATATCAAATTGCCACCAATCTTCTACGACTCTTTTGGCAGTGTCATTACAGTAATTTGTCAGGAAATCTATTGCTAATTGGGGGTCTTGATGGTAAAGAGCTACAGCTGCTTCTTCAATGGCAGGCTGCATCATTACCAGTTTGTCTTCTGTTTCTTTTTGCATCGCTTTGATATCTTCAATGATGTAACTGAACTTCAAATCAGCCCAATTACCTGCAAATGAATGTACCCAGAAAGCAACATTGGGGTCAAATTCATGATGACTACCAGTACTGTACTGTGGAGGAATATCCGTTATACCTGCATAAAATGGTACATATGCTGTTGTATGAGGTGCATCGGGACCGAACCACAAAACGCCACCAATAGGATCCGGTAAATCTCCTCGTAATTGTGCCACGAAACTATAGTCACATCTGAATATTGAAACAGCTCTTTCCCAAGCGCCTTTAACGAGCTTACTGCTTCCGGCATATCTGTTGGGGGTACCAAATGGACCTGCAGCAAGACCCTCGCCAAGATCAAATTCAGTTCCCTGATACCAATATCTGTGTAATTCAAATACATCTTGAACAGTCAGTTTTTTGTCTGGAACAACTGAAAATGGATAATCTTTTGTGTAGGCATCTTCTACCCATGGGCTTAGTTCAAGTGAAGGCGATACTCTGTTAAGAACGCCCCATACCCTTCTTAAACTGTAGTAAGGATGATTATATTCTCCCGGACTTACTGCTTTCAACCAATCAAGCAGTTCTCCTGATTCAGGATCCCACCATTCATTATCTGCAGCAATTTGGTGAAGATTTGGGGAATACATGGTATCCGGATCATTTGGATCCAAATCTCTAATTCTAAATTCGTTTGCTTCAACAAAAACGGTACCGTCAGGTACTTTTTTGGCAGCCCAAAGAGCGCTCTTTTTCTCAGGATC
>CAZRYM010000115.1:0-6636 GCA_964604305.1 uncultured Thermotogaceae bacterium
CCACATCCTTGAAAGAGACGAAAGCGCTCACTACCATCCCCATCCAGTGGGTGCCTGAAAAAGCGAGTTTTGACGCCTATTTGAAGTTATTCGATGTTTTTCCCTTCGGCAGGGCGGTTTTTAACAGTCTTTTTATTTCAATTATAGGAACATTTATCAGTGTTTTATCCGCCTCTATGGCTGCCTTTGTTTTCGGTAAAATAGATTTTAGAGGCCGAGAAGTTTTGTTTGGCTTTTTTCTGGCAACCATGATGATTCCGGGAAATCTGTTGATGATTCCCAATTATTTAATCCTGAGATCGCTGAATCTTTTGGATTCTTATACCGGTGTGCTTTTGCCCAGTTTTTTTAACGCCTTTGGCACTTTTCTACTGCGACAGAACATTAAATCGTTGCCAGACAGTTATCTGGAAGCCGCTTTTATGGATGGTGCGTCAAGGATGAAAGTGTTTTTCAGAATTATTTTACCCCTTATCAAGCCCGCTCTGACAACAGTAACTGTCTTGACATTTATGGGAAATTGGAATTCCTATCTTTGGCCTTTGATCGTGCTGACATCTAAGGAAAAAATGACATTGACCGTTGGCTTAAGCCTTTTAAACGGCCAGCATATATCGGACTATAACATGCTGATGGCCGGGGCAATCATCTCAATCATACCCATGATTATTGTTTATGCTTTTTCACAAAAACACATCGAAGTTGGTTTTAACGTCGGTGGTTTGAAATAAGAATAAATCATCTAATTTTAAAGGGAGAGGATTTTATGTTTAAGAAGTTGTTTTTGTTCGTGTTGATTGTTAGTGTCGTCGCAAGTATGGCTTTTGCCGTAACAACGGTAAAGTTTATGAATTTTTCATCATCGGGTGACAACACCAAGTACCTGGAAGAGATGAAGAACGTTTTTGAAGAACAAAACCCTGATATTAAGGTGGTTATAGAGACAGTGGGTTTTGGTGATTATTTCACAAAACTCATGACTCTCATTGCCGGAAACAATCCACCAGATGCATTCGAACTCAATTATGAGAATTTCTACACCTACGCAAAAAAAGGCGTATTATTGGATTTGGCCGACCCTATGGAAAAGGTTAATTTCGATGAAAGTAATATTAACGAGATGGCCTTAAAGGCATTTCAGGCTGATGGAAAACAATACGGTCTTCCTTTTAGTTTTTCCAATGTTATCTTGATTTATAACAAGGATCTTTTTGACGAAGCCGGAGCAGAATATCCGACACTCGACTGGACCTGGGAAGATGAATTGGAAGCAGCTAAGAAGATTCGTGCCCTTCATCCAATGACATTTGGGATCAATCAGCCTATTCAGTTCTGGGAATTCTACAAAGTTGTTAGACAAAACGGTGGAAGCCTTTTAAATGAGGACAGAACAGAATTTACATTGAACAGAAAAGAAAATATCGACACCCTTCAGTTCATGGTAGACAGAGTTCAAAAGTATAATGTCATGCCCAACGATGCTCAACTGGCAGGTATGGGAGACTGGGACCTGTTCATAGCCGGAAGACTGGGTATGATTGTGACTGGAATCTGGGCTCTGCCAACATTTATTAAAGATTGTGATTTTGATTGGGATATTCAAGTGGAACCGGGTAACCTTGCAAAATCCACACATTTCTTCTCAAATGGCGTAGTTGTCAGCAAAGATGCCAAAAACAAAGAAGCTGCGTTCAAATGGATAAACTTCTTGTCATCAAGCAGAGAAGCTGCTAAGATCAGAATTGATGCCGGTTGGGAATTACCTGCAGTGACATATCAGGACATTTTGGATGATTATATCTCACAGACTCCCCCGGAAAACAGGGAAGCAGTCTTTGAATCGTTGAACTATCTCGTAACACCTCCGGTTATAGAGGAAATCGCAGAAATGACAGACATTATCAATAGGTATCTGGATGAAGCTAGATATGGAGAAAAGACACCTGAAGAAGCTTTAAATGCAGCACAAAAAGAATTAGAAGAAAAAATCAACTTGAAATAATAAACAATAGCTGGTACTCTTTTTGAGTGCCAGCTATTCATTCTCTTTACACTTTAGGAGGAAGACGTGGCTAAAAAAGCAACCAAAGAGGTTATGAAAGATTTTAACTTAAAACTTTTATTAAAAGAAATATATTATTCTAAAGGCATAGACAGGGCTTCTCTATCGAAAAAGACGAAGTTGAGTCCTGCAACGGTGACAAATCTGGTTGCTGAACTAAAAGACCAAGGAAAGATTAAAGAAATCGGTAACGCCGTTTCAACAGGAGGAAGAAAGCCGATCATCCTGGCGATAAATCCCGATTACAGATACGTCATCGGCATTAAAATAGGCTACAGTTATATCAATTTCATGCTTTCAGATTTAAACGGAACGGTGAAATCGGTTGAACAGAAGGCATATGATCAGATTACAACAAGTCTTATTATCAGCGAGTTAAAACAACAATGGCAGTTATGGAAAGAAGAATATGGTATAGAATTTCTTGGTATCGGTGTGGCAGTATCCGGAGTTGTAGATTCAATCAACGGAACAGTTATCAATTCTTATCTACTGAAATGGAAGAACGTGAAACTTGCAGAATCACTTAAAAGGGAATTTTCAGTAGATGTGCAGATATTAAACGATGTAGATTCCTTTGCTCTGGCGCAAATGTGGAAAGGTGAAGCCTATCAATATAAAAACGCCGCTTTTTTAACCCTGGGAGTAGGAATTGGGGGGGCTATCATCCTGAATGGAACTCTTTTATCCACTTACGGAACGGTCACGGAATTTGGTCATATTACTGTAAGAGAAGACGGCATCAAATGTAATTGTGGCAGCAGGGGATGTCTTGAAGCAGAAGCTTCATTTAAGGCCCTTTCAGAAAAGATTAACCTGGCCACAACATCCACGAAACTCAAAGCAGCATTTCAAACAATGAACGATGCTGAAAGCTCTGAGATAGATTTCATCAAACGTGCATTGGCAGAAGACAAAAAGACTGTTCTTGAAATATTTAGAGAATATTCCAGTTTAGTCGGAATTGTTTTAAAGGACATCATTAACATCTTTAGACCTGATTATTTTTTAATCGGAGGAGAGGCCATGGCCTTTTCCGATTACTTTTACAAAGATACTGTAGAATTTGCAAAAAGAAACTGTTTCAAGGGTTTATCGGGCAATCTACTGTTTGACAAAGATCATATTGGAGAGAATGCCTGGACATTGGGCTGTATATACAAAGTGATTGACAGGGATATGTTTAATTCGAATATAATCAATGCTTAAAATAGAGGAGTGAGGCTATGACAAACTTTATCCATTTACCATACGGCACACAAAATCCATACGATAGTGAATACAAATACGAAAGAGATCCTTATATCCCCATAGCAGGAGAAAAGGTGATCCTCAATTACGCAACAGACCGGGGCATTCTGGGACAGAGAAGTTGGGTTGAATTGAGAGAAAATGATGGACCATCGCGCATTATTCGCTCAGAGTGCAGAAGAAACGTTCCCGAAGGTCCACTTTGGTATGCTAAATTTCAAGCTCCGAAGGCTGGCACAAAAGTAACATACCGATTTGGTTTTGGCAGGGGTTTGAATACAGCCGAGTATTCGGAATGGTATGAATTTACCCCCAAAGAATGGACAAGTATTGAAGGCAAATTTAAACTCACTGATGAGATTTTATCATTCAAGCCTGAACACTCCACGAAAACTAAAAAGGAACGAATAAAAGCGATCAATGCCTTAACAGATGGGGAAAACTATTTCGACATGACATTTATCATACAAAGAAAACCGGGGGAAAACTTCTATGGGTTGGGAGAACACTATGACTCTTTGGCACTCCAAAACGAAGATTATTTTGCATTCGTTTACGATCAATGGAAAGTCCAAAAGAAAAAGGGCTATGCGCCTGTACCGTTTATTTTTTCAGATAAAGGTTTTGGCCTCTTTTTTGATACCGGTTATCTGACAAAATACACCTTAACCGAAGATGAACTGATAGTCAGCGTATTTTCAGGAGATTTGCCCATTCAGCATTTAGACCTGCATTATTGGGAAAAAGACAATCCTATAGAATTGATCAAAGAAATGTACAAGGTTTCACAACCCACATTACCACCGAAATGGGCCTTTGGCCCTTGGCTATCTGCCAATCAATGGAACTCCCAAAAAAAGATGGAAGAAGTCCTTCAAAAGGTCACGGATTTAAACCTTCCTTCAACCGTTGCCGTCATTGAAGCATGGTCGGATGAACAGAGTTTTTACATCTTCAACGGGGCTCAATACAAACCCGTTGGTGGAGATGAAGCTTTATCGCAGAAGGATTTCACATTCAACGATCCTTGGCCCGATCCCAAAAAAATGGTGGATGACTTTGAAAAAAAGGGAATCAAGATGGTCTTGTGGCAAATCCCGGTCTTGAATTCTCCCGAAAATATATCCAAGCAGCATGAGAATGACAAAAAGTACGTAACAGACGAAAAGTTGATTGCCTTTAATAAAGATGGCAGTCCTTATCAAATCCCAAAAGGCAAATGGTTTGAGCACAGCAACGTCGTTGATTTCTTTAAGGATGAAGCAAAGCGTTGGTGGCAGTCAAAGAGAAAATACCTGTTCGATGAAATTGGCATTGCCGGTTTAAAGACGGATGGGGGAGAACACCTTTGGGGAAGAGACACGCTTGTGAATGATAACGAATCAGCGGCAAAAAAGAGAAACCTTTATCCTGAAGTCTATTTCCGGGCGGCTAAAGAGCTTGTGGGCGATGACGGCTTGCTTTTCAGTCGGGCAGGATACAGCCGGTCTCCAAAGTCAACCATATTCTGGGTGGGAGATGAAGACTCCAATTTTGAAGCCATGCATGATAATTTCATAGCAGGTTTGAATGTATCCATTTCAGGAAATCCGTTCTGGGGATGGGACATTGCCGGATTCAGCGGAGAACTCCCCTCGAAGGAACTGTATTTGACAGCTCTCTGGAACTCCATCTTTGTACCCATTTTTCAACTCCATTCCGAAGACCCTCAAGATCCTGTCCCTTCCGCTGAGAGGACTCCCTGGAATATGGCGGAAATTTATGATGATCCTGAGATCATTAACATATACAGGCGGGTGGTTTCTCTCAGGATGTCACTGTTGCCTTATATATACAAAGAAGCCTCATATGCCGCTCAAAACGGTGTTCCCTTAACCACACCCATTTTTGGAATGAACAACCATTCCCAACTCTGTTACTATTTCGGAAGGGATATGATTGTTTTCCCAAGCCTTTCGGAAGAAAAAGCGGTAATGTCGATTGAACTGCCTGCGGGTGGTTGGATCAATCTGTGGACAGGTGAAAAGGTGGATGGCAAAGAAAAATTAACCTTCACAATGGCAAAATCACCCCAGGTCTTTGTCAGAGAAAATGCAGCCGTTGAAGTCAATGTGGATGAAAACACCAATTTGTTTTCCCCCAAATGGGACTTGGAAGAGAACGGTGTCATTTTCTTTGCTCCAAAGGAAAAGGAAGGCCGGTTCCAAAATTATCGAAATGGAAAGGTGAAGTTTTTAGGATATATAGCAAATTCTTCCAGTGATGGCATCATCGACATCAATTGGGAAAAAATCTAATGACAAGGAAAGGAAGAATATGGATTTACTCGCGACTTCTATCAAAATCATAAAAGAAAATCAACATGAAAGTGGGGCTTATATCGCCAGCCCCAACTTCTCTCAATACGGTTTCAGCTGGTTAAGGGACAGCTCGTTTATAGCCGAGGCTATGCTTTATGCAGGTGAAACGGAATCGGCCAAACGGTATTTTGAATGGGTAGAAGGGGTAATCGACAGGTATTCGGAGAAAATAACAAAGACACTATCCAAAAGCACCGAAGACATTACCACCGAAGACTACCTGCCCACTCGCTATCGCTTAGATGGCAAGTTCAACAATGATAATTGGGAAAATGCACAAATCGACGGCTATGGCACTTATCTTTGGGCGATAAACGAATATTCAAAAAGGCAAGGTTTTTCATTTAACATACAGCCTATTCAATACATCAGTGAGTACCTGGAAAAATTATGGAAACTCCCCTGCTACGATGCATGGGAAGAAGAAAATTCAGCCATACACACATCCACGTTGATTTCGGTGGCAGCAGGACTAAAGGCCGCAGAAGAGCTTCTGCAAAGAACAACAGATTGGAAAATCATCGTAAAATACATAGAAAAAAATCACACAAAAGATGGAAGATTAATCAAATCAACACTCAATGACGGAGTAGATGCCAGCCTAATATGGGCAGCCTGCCCCTTTAAACTGTGGTCAAATGATGACCCCCTGATCGTAAAAACCATCCAACAAATAGAAAGTGACCTCAATTTCAACGGTGGCGTCAAACGATACCTGAAAGACTCCTATTACGGGGGTGGCAGCTGGATCCTCCTGTCCGCAAATCTGGGAGAATACTATAAACAAACAAAACAAACAGAAAAATTAAAACAGATAAAAGACTGGATAGAAAGACAGGCAACACAAAAACAGGAACTCCCCGAGCAGGTCAAAGAGCATTTACTGTTTGAAGATTATTATGACAAATGGGTCAAAAGATGGGGAGAAATTGCAGTTCCACTTATTTGGTCTCATGGGAATTA
>CAZRYM010000116.1:0-6630 GCA_964604305.1 uncultured Thermotogaceae bacterium
TACCTTAACGCCGGATGTGTTGATTCCCTATACAGTTACTGATTTTCAAAATGGGCAAGATCCTCAACTGGAGTGGATCTATAAAAAATGATAAAGTGCCTTACATGGACTCTTATTCTCAGACAGCACAGAAACATAAATGAGACAGGTTGGGGTACAGTTCAACCTGTCTCATTTTGATATGCTTCTTCACTCAGTTCTTTGCGCCACCCGCTACTATGGATAACTCTTCTTCACTGAGCTCATCGGCTTCATCATTCAAAAGCGCCAACGCTTGTGTTGCCATTTCATCCGTTAGGCTTATCTTGAGTTCAGTTGCTTTCATTTTAAGCGCTTCCGTTGTTTTTAACCCCTCAAGTTCTTTTACCCATTCGGGCCCCAGTTTTTCTTCCATTTCCTTGATCTTTCCGAGTAATTCTTTTGTCATCATTTTTCCTCCACTTTTAATTGCAAGTTATTTTAAGCATAGTATTTTGTATAGGATTTTTTTAAAAAAAAGGCCTCCCTGTAAAAGAAGCTGTTACAAAAAATTACAGGGAGGTTTTTTTAATGCATGAAAATTATACCACAAGCCAGGTCAAATGACTGAGTAAACATTTACTGATCGTTTAAAAATTTCAGAAAGCTGGTTAAATCCTCAATATCTATCTTCCCATCCATGGGTCTTGAGCAATCGTAGGAAGCGTCATATTCAACAGGCATTTCATCCGTTCCAATATGCTGAACTAGCAGATGATAATCAGCTGAATTAACTGTATGATCGTTGTTAAAGTCAAAGTGTTGCACCGTTCGGTGATCAAGCTCAAAGTAGGAGATCGTCATCAAATCACTTTCAATCATCCAGTTTTGGATTTCCCAACCGTTATAAGCCTGTTCGCTGGCGATAGGTTGAAGATAATACCCATTCCATCCCCAGCCATAGTGCCAGCTGTTTTTAATGACCCAGAATTCAATAGCTTCCCATGATTCGTAACCGTTTGGATCATCGATAAGTACACTTTCTTGCTCTTCAGGCAGCCATCCTAAAGTTTTCAGTGCTTCCATATCCAGCCAACCGACCAGTGTTACACAATGACCGCCCGTATAACCAGATTGCGTGGGCACATAAACTCCGGAATGATACGAATATAAATCCTGCGGGACTTTTAAACTGACGGCTAAAGCACCAAATTTAATCAAGATTTCCTTAATCGAATTCACATAATGATCTCTTGAGGCGTAATAATACTGATAATCAAAATCGACAGGGATTGTCAGTGTCTTAATGCTTCTCTCCAAATGGTCTTCCCATTGACCGTTCGTTGGGTTCCAACGGATATATTCACTATAATCAAATTTTCTGTAAGGGAAATCTTGTTCCAGGGGAATACCGTAACGGATGAGGTTATAAGTAGCAAAAACCTTGTTACCACCACTATCTTCAGCAGAATCTTGAATGATGGGATCGGATTCGGACAACTGAGTATCGGAATGATAAAACCAGTTTTGATAAACATCCCAGTCAATATTATGATAGGAGGCAAACTGTTCTGAGAAGTCATAATAGTCGTCTTGGAAATCCACAGGATCAATGGAATCAGCTTGAATGATTCGACCTTCCTGAACTAGTTTGGCACTTTCAAAGGAAGCGACAGAACCAAAAGCCCAACAACTTTCATGGATCGCCTGATCTTTCACTGAAGAATGGGTGGTGATAAAGCTTGACGGTAAAACGATATCACCGATGGCCTTATAAACACATTGAGAAGAGTTAAAAAAAGACTCCTGTGCCGTTGCCCGTTGATTAAAATCTTCTTTTTCTAATAATTCCAATTCTCCCGCCCACTTTTCATAAACAAAATCCAGGTTTTCAACACCATATGTTTCATATAAATTGAGAACCTGTGGGACTTTTGCCGTCCAAGGGGCGTTTTGTTCTTCAATTTGTCTTTGAACACGTTCACATTCTTGTTGTGCTTGTATGAGTAATCCGGAAGAAAAAGCCGTAAAAGATGCACTTAGGAAAATTATGAGGCAAATGATTATTTTTCTCATTTTCAGCCTCCTGTTTGAATTTAACTTCCGGGGGACAGGCCCAGCGATACATAAATCGCAGCTCCTGTCCCCACTCATACAAATAGCCAACATGAGGCATATGTTAGTTTTCCCCATCTTCAACCTCCTAATTTGTTGAAATTCGAATGATCGCGTGATCCACCTGAACCCCGTCAATCGTTCGATTGTCCTGATCCCGTAAAAATAAATCGTTGTAAGGGATCACAAGGGCTATTCCATAATCAAGTGAGGACTCATCCAAGGCAAACTCCATAGTGACAAGAACATCGGTTCCCTCAGTTGTATTTCGATCATTTTCTACAAATGCTCTGGAAAAAGTAAGCCCCCAGTAAGTTTCTTTATAAAATGACAGGTCATCATATCCTTGTTTGAAATGCGGAAAGTGCACAGAAGTTACCGAAGCGCCATCAAAGAGTAAATCTATCCCAAATTGCAAATACATCAATTCACTGTTTCGGGTGGTATCATTCTGAAAATAATCTTGAACCGGCTGTGAGCAATATGATTTTAGATTATTTCCTGTGAAATTGATTGCAATGCTCCCGGAGGCATTTTCTGTGGGGAGGATTAAATCCGTGACATGCATTTCAATCACCGGTGACTCATCGCTGTTGTAACGTTCATCTAGTCTAAAATTGATATTGCCTACATTTCCCCAGGTTCCCAAATCACTTTGCCCCTGTACATAAATGTTATAGGCTTTACCGATTTCAAAGAGATCGTAAAAGACTTCGTTGATGACCACTTGCCTGTCTGATACATAAAACGAACTTTTAGATTCCGGAAGTGTAATCCAAGCTTTTTCGAAAGCTTCAGGATCCCAATAAGGTGAAACCTTCGTAAAACCGCCTTCACCGTCAAGAACTAATAATTTTCCCCAACCATCGTCGTATTCAAGTATGGCAAATCGTTGTGTTTGAAGATCATACGTGTCATAAATCCAATAAACCAATGCATTTCGTCCCATTGGTGCAGCGCTGCCATCTATCGCATATTCTCGATCAGCTGTGTGGACCTCTACAGTTGGGCCATCAAGATTGACCGAGAAAAATAGTGTTTTCGATGCGGAGGGTGTATCCAATGGGAAAAGGCTCAAATGATGCTCACCTGATTCCATATCTTCAAAAGTAATAGTAGGCAGTGTGGTTGTTCCCGTTGCAGTATCATCCAGCAAGTATTCAAAGGCATGAAGGTCATCATCACTGACTTCAAAAGTGATGGTCACCGTACTGGTTGCAAATACGGTTCCATTTTCTGTAAGAAAATCAAATAGAAACATTTTTTGGGATTTGGTACATGAAGTAAAAGTGAAAAAAAAGAAGAATAACGAACATAAGGTTATTAACGACGTTAAAAGCTTTTTCATCTGAACACCTCTTTCAAATTGCAATGGAAACAGTGGTCTTCATTTTTCCCAATGCAATTTTCTTTTTTTTAGATTATCGAAAAATCAACTGGCATTCAATATTGTCCATGATAGAGAATATATGAGCCACAAAAAGTGCTTTTATTTTTAATTCTCTTATTTATCAATTGATGATTCTCCTGCAAAAAGCTGTTTTTAAGATTCATTTCCACGATGATCGTTCCCCTAATTTTATCCGGGAGGACACACCTGCTCAAAGAAATCATTGAGATTGGAGTTTCCTAAAGGAAACATCCACGATCCTCACCTACATCAATTTTAAAGAGTTTCAAATCACTTGTAGGGGAGCACCTGTGTGTGCTCCCGCAATTGTAATGTCTTATGATATCTCAAGATATATAACGCGAAATGAACTTTTGGCAGTTTAACTAATTTATTATACATGATTGAATCAAGGATTTTTGTTTATTTGTGTTATTATTGTTCAATCAATTCTATAAGTATATTCGAAAAACGAAATCAGAGTTTTATTTGTGAAGCAATTTAATAAAAACCAGATACTTTTGGATAAATTCTTAAACTTTAAAAAAGGAGTGGTTTGATGGCTAGAAGAATTCAAAAAAGAATTATACCCATCGCTTTGGGTATAGGAGTTGCATTAGGTGCAGGAACAGGTGTTGCTTTTAAATCAGTAGTCATTGGTGTGATTATAGGATTAGGCGTAGGACTTGCTTTCTTGTTTGGAAACATGATGAGAAATAAAGAAGAATCTTAAAGTTTTGTACTGAAAATTTAGACGAGATTATCTATATGATAATCAGTCATATTGTAGTAATTTAAATCAGAAAAAAAGAAAGAGCATTGAGGACATTATATGAACATTAGTATGATCAGTAAAAAAGAAAGAATAACCTATTTTATTTGGTACATGAGTACAGTACTTGTTTTAACGGCTTTTTTTACCTTATTTTTTTGTTTGGATAAAGGTTATATCGGTCGTGATTTATTCTGGCTGGTTATCATACTCGGAGTATTTGGGTTTGCTGGCTTAATCATGTCGTATTTATGGGGAAGAAATATTTATATGCTGCAAAGAGCTTCTAGATACAGTGATTATCTTGCCCTTTGGGGTTTTTCTTCCAAAGATTGGGAAAAGCACACGGGAGAAATTATTCCTGAAGATGAAGAAAGATATGTAATGATTCTTAACAAGGGAATAACAATGGGACCAAAACTTTATACATGGAACTCATTTAAAAGAAAACTCAAAAGTGTAAAGGCTTTTGAAAAAAATGGGAGATTATCATTAAAATTGGTTTATACATCAAAGTTTAGAAGCTCCCAAGGAAACAAAAAGGAAGAAGAACATGTCATATGGGTGCCTGTCCCTGAAAAAGAGGTTATTGATCATGTCATCTCGAAACTAAAGAAAGCCAATCGACTGTGATAAAAAAAGAAAAAAACCAAAAAAGTGACTTGTGCAGTCTAATTCTTGTACGAAAGAGAACTACACAAGTATTTTTCGAATCTAATATGTATCAAAATACTGCTGAATCGTTTGAATATCTTCCGATTTCGTAAGTGCCAGCATTAAAAGAATTCTGGCCTTTTGTGCATTCAAATTATTAGCAGAAATAAACTGATAAGCGTCAAAATCATATTCAGAATTTCTATAAACAATGCCGCTGCCTGTTCTTGAGCTAATCACAACAACAACGCCCTTCTCAGCAGCTGATTTTAAGGCGTTAAGTGTTTTGGTGGTTCCATTTCCATCACCCACACCCGCAAAGATGATGCCATCTACTCCGGCTTCAATGGCTGCATCAACAAAAAGACAGCCTGAATCTGCATAACCATAAATGATTTCAACACGTGGAAGCCCTAGCAGATCATTCGTTTCGAATGTACTGTCGATGGTATGAAGTTTTTCAGTACGAGAATAATAAGAAATATCACCAAAATGAGCATATCCTACCGGGCCACCATTTAAGTTTTTGAAGGTTTCCACATTGGTTGTGTTAAATTTAGTAGCGTCGCGGGCTGCGTAGATTTTGTCATTCATCAGGATCAAAACACCTCTGTTGTAAGACGATTTAGAAGCAGCTACAGCAACAGCATTGTACAAGTTGATATCACCATCAGCACTAATGGATGTGGACGGTCTCATTGAACCAGTCAAAACAACGGGCTTATTACTGTGAACAGTGAGATTGAGAAAATAAGCCGTTTCCTCCATCGTATCCGTTCCGTGGGTGATCACAATACCATCACAGTTATCCTGATTTAAAAGTTCGTTGATTCTTGTGGCTAGTTTCAACCAAATGGCAATGGTCATATCTTGACTGGGTACATTACTGATTTCTTCAACCGTGATTTGTGCGATTTGATTTAATTCGGGAACCGCTTCAATCAACTCATCGCCGCTGACTTCTCCCGCAGTATAGGCAGAACCGGCTTCCGAAGTGCCTTTGCCGGCAATCGTACCGCCGGTTGTTAAAACAACGAGATTCACTCGCTCATTCGCGTCTTTGTGAACCGTTTCAGACGAAAAGAGTGAAAGTGTCAAAGTGAGAATCATGAGAATCAGTGTAATTTTTTTCATAGATCACCTCCGGTTAATAAACTATCATACCACTTGAAGCGCTTTTTTTAGTCATATGATAAAAATAATCTTGATAGGTTGTTTGATTGGGTTAAGTGTATTATAATCATAAATATTAGGAGGTTACTTCTTAGGAGGGGAAATATGAAAAAGAATTATGTTGAAGCTGTAAAAGAATGCTATTACAAAAATGGCAGTTTAATCAAAGCCATACCCATGAAGCATTATCTCAGAGATCAATTTGAATTTGTGGGTATTCCTACCCCCCTCAGAAGAAAAATCAGCAGACCTTTCTTGAAAAAAGAAAACCTCCCTCCGATTACAGAACTGGACTCAATGATTCGGGAGTTCTGGGCATTGGAAGGCCGGGAATTTCAATATTTCGGGCAAGAATTGGCTATGAAATATGTAAAAACGATTTCCAAAGAGTTCATCAACACCTTTGAATTCATGATTGAGACAAAATCATGGTGGGATACGATTGATATGATTGCCAAAAAGCTTGTAGGAAACTATATGAGTCGATTTCAGAAAGAACAGAACGGTTTATTGGAAAAATGGTTGTCCTCCGAAAACATCTGGCTTCAAAGAACGTGCCTTTTGTTTC
>CAZRYM010000117.1:0-6594 GCA_964604305.1 uncultured Thermotogaceae bacterium
AATAACAGAGGGTACTTGTCCTTTATGGTTTTCATACTTGATTTTATCACAAATTAATTAACAATAAAACCAATCAGAAAGGGACAGGGGACAGGATTGTTGATTTACGTATCAACGGCCCTGTCCCCTGGTTTTCGCTGATTTCCTTCAAACTACTTTATTTTCCAAAATCTTCCTGAATAAACTGAAGCATATTATTGGCCATATCGGAAGCCAGTTTCAAGCCCTCGAAAGGATTTTCGGGCAGGTTCATGTATTGCATTACCAAGGCGTCACCCTGGATAAATTCATCCGGGAATACTCCCGCGATGATAAACCCTTCCTCAGCACACTTTCGGGCTAATTCAGCTGCACCCGATTCTTCCAGATTTAATCTCAGATAAATGACATCCAGCTTTTCTCTGGCCAAATCACGACGTGCATTCAAACACCATTTTGCAACACCCGCCGGGTCTGAACCGATGTGTGATACGTTGATCTGACCGATATTTCGAAGTCCGTCCCGATTCACTTCTACAACAGGATCGCGATCGTCTTTTTCCATGACAATCCCTTCAGAAGCGATCACATACGGAACTTCCAGATGATCGTAGAGGATTTGTACAAATTCCCGGTAGCGTTCAGGCGGATAGATGGTACGGGAGCGTTGTGGCTTCAAAGCACACCATTGAGTCAAAACACCCATTTTCCCTTGAAATTTTCCTCCCAATCCTTTCACATTCGTGTCTCTCGGTTTGTATCCAAGTAACAGGGTAGAGTCTTTCAAGCCCAATGCCAAACCCATCTTTTGTGATTTGATATGGCCGGCCAGCATTTGGGCGTAAGTGCTGTTCAGCCCTAACTTTCGTGCAAGGTTGTGACTTTCCTGGCCCAGGATAGGCGCAAGACCATAACTTCTCCGGTATTCGGGAATGATGAACCAAACCCCTTGTTCTCCAATATCTGTACGGTTGGGAGGCATTTTCACCGCAGCATGTCCAATGACCTGTCCGTCATCATCTTTGACGAACACCAAAGAATGCAGACGACCTGATCTCTGAAGATTGATGATCTGTTCGGGATAATAAACAAAATCATAGTAGGTATACCCATAGCTGAGATAAGCCCCACGAGAAATCTGAAAGGCATCCGATTCTGTAGCAGCCCGAACGGTGTAGTGCAACGGTTGATCGGGATCTTTTACTGGAACGGAAGCTGCAGTTTCTTCCTTGATTTGATGTTCAACATGCTGGTCTGTTCGAGTTTTTGTCATGGTAATCTCCAGCCCTTCCCGACCTCGATTGATGAAACTCAGATCATCCATCATGGCACGGACCAGGTGAAGATTAAGTCCTTGAGACTCCTTTTCATCCATTTCCTCCGAGAAAGAAAAGGTGGGCAGGTGTTCCAAATCCAGTGGGAGGCCCTTTACGGTTAGCCGGATTAATATACCCTCTTCCTGAGGACTAATCGTCAAGGACAAAGGGTCTGCCTCAGGATCTGATAAAGCCGTAGTGGCAAGATAGTTCAGCATCTCTTCCAAAGCAAGCCGGATTTGGGTTTGAATTTTCTTTTCAAATCCTGATACCGATACCATGGTTTGTACAAAGTCAAGCGCTGCTTCTAAAAAGGCATCTTGTACCGGAAAAATAAGGGTGGCAGTACGCTGCTTTAATTCATTCATATTTACGCTCCCTTCTTTTGAATAGATGATTATACCACGAAAACTTGGCGCCAAAATAGGAAGACCTAAAACTAAGATATATAAACAACTATAATAATACGTCTTATTTCTCAGTATACCTTTTTTGTCGTTTTTGTGTTTTAATCTGTAATCAATAAGAAGATTTACAAATTTATAGGAGGGATATAGATGAAACGCTTGATAATAGTCATAATTTCAACCATGTTATTTCTAACTGTTTTTTCATCCGATATAATACTCTCAGATGAAATGCTTCAATTAAGAAAGGGGATCAAGATTATCGATGTCCATTACAGTAGTTCTGATGAGTATGTTGAGTTCATGAACACAACAGATAAACCCGTAAATCTCAAGGGTTTGGCGCTTGTCAGTGGCACTAATTTTCAAGAATACATTTTTGGAGACATAATTCTTGAACCTCAAGGGATTTTAAAACTTCATTCAGGGCCGGATGCGTCAGGGCTGGTGTGGACTTACGAATATGTTCACCGTGATACGACCGATGGAGTATTACTGACCGAGATTGATGGCAGTTATATTTCCGGATTTCGTTGGGGTAGATAGAAAAATCAAAAAAGGAATTCAGTAATCTTTGACGGGAGTTTTTTGTCAAGAAACAATCTTTTTATCCATTGTTTCTTCATATTCAAGGACATAAAAATCTCCCGTTCAAGTTTTAATCGCTCTTTTAAAACTTCCAATACACCGGGTAATCCTATTAATCCAGAATGAAGGCCAAAACCTCTCTTTGTATAATACTGTTCAAGTCCTTCATACCAACTTTTAGGCCTTTCTTGGATAATTCTTTCAAATGAAGTCTTTAAATCCAATGGTTCCAAATAGATCAAAAGCGGCTCCAATGGCTGAATGATTTTAGCCAACTTTTGTATATATTCTTTGGCTACAATTTTAACTGCATTATCACGAATCAGAGTCACAGTTACGGGATTTTGAATGAAACAACATTCAAAAATGGTGATCCCATTTTGGTTTTGTTGTCTTTGAACAAATGCTTTCCATCTATTCTGGATAAGTTTCATATGTAGTTCCAGGGGAAGTTCGTAAATATCTTTTTGAAAGATGGCTTTTACTAATTCTTCCGAAAAGCGAATCCTTTTCTCTTGAAGAATTTTTTTATAAGGGATCATATACCCATCTTCAAAGAATGTGGCCTGATCTTCAAGATTCATTTGATTCTTCACATGGCTTTTCTTGAGATGTTTAAACTGTTCTGATGTAAAATATGCCACACCATCATAATCAGCTGGATGAGAGAGGTCCCCTTCAAGATGCACGGTACTTCGAATATTTGCCTTTAAAAGTTGCTGATAAATCATCTTCGCCATGGTTGTTTTCCCGGATCCGGGCAGTCCTTCGACTAAAATCAGTTTTATAGACATTAGTTAGCTCTCCTTGATGATAAATTGCTCTTTATTTTAACATTCAAAACAGTAAAAGGAAAAAACATGATCCGGCAGTTTATTTGTTATAATAGGTTGTAAGATAAGCGAATTGATTAGTAGATCCCGGATTTATTATTTTAAGCAACTTGTTAAGTGTGTCTAAAAAACACGAAGGGAAGTGAGGAACCATGAAAATCCTCATCGCAGACGACTCCATACTAATGAGAAGAAACCTTAAAAGCATATTGAAACAGTTAGGCTATAACGTCATAGCTGAAGCAGCAAACGGTCAGGAAGCAGTTGAATACTACAAGCGGTTGAAACCTGATGTCGTAACAATGGACATATCCATGCCGGTGATGGATGGTATCGAAGCGGTTAATCAAATTGTTCAGCTTTATCCGGATGCAAATATCATTATGATTTCTGCCTTGAACCAAAAGGAGATGGTATTTAAAGCCATTGAACGAGGGGCAAAATACTACATTATCAAACCCTTTAAAATAGACATGGTTGCAAAGGCTCTGGAGCAGGTGTTTGAGGCAAAACGCAAGATTCCACAAAAAAAAGGTGTTATTAGACCGCTTGATTCAAATACAAATGATAACGGCACACCGGCAGGATACGTTGTTTCCAATGAAAAAGGTATTTTCATAATAAAATTATATTCAGGTTTAAACAACAAACAAACTATTGAACTAAAGGGCACGATTCAAGGATTACTTTCCATACCCAGCGTTAAAATCACCTTCGACTTGACTGTCTGCCCCTTTGCCGATCAGGTCATCTCAAAGTTACAACCCTACACTGATATGATCAAAAAAAGCGGGGGGACATTTGATATAGTCAAGTAAAATTAATAACTATAATTCCCTCACCGGTATTTTCCCTTTATGTGTTACTCGTGGTTATCTTATGATAAGTAATTTTCTACGGTCTTTTTCAGTACATTCAAAGAAATAGGTTTGGTGATGTATTCATTCATACCGGCTGCCAGGCATTTCTCTTTGTCTTCTTCCAATGCCTTTGCCGTCATAGCGATAATGGGAATTTGCCCGTCAAGTTGTCGTATCATGGCCGTTGCATGATAGCCGTCTAATTCCGGCATGATGATATCCATGAGAATGAGATCGGGGTGGTGTTTTAGAAATAGATTATACGCCTCTTCACCGTTGTTGGCTTCTAACAATATCATGTCCTTTGAAAATCTTGACAAAGCTGCTTTAGAAAGCTTCATGTTAATCGGGTCATCCTCGACTATTAAAATCTTCTTGCCAGACATATCCACAACCTTCGAGTCATTTTGTACGGATAAAGGCTTATTTCCTGTGTTTTTTTCTAAAACCGTTTCATCATAATAGGGAAGAATCAGATCGAAGTAGAAATGACTCCCTTTTCCCAGAACGCTCGTCAGTTGAAGATCACTTCCCATTCTGTCTAACAATTGTTTGGAGATGGCAAGTCCCAGTCCCGTTCCTCCAAATTTTCGAGAATTGGACATATCCGCCTGGCTAAAAGCATCAAAGATTGTTTTTTGATGCTCTTCTTTTATTCCAAGACCCGTGTCTCTCACTGAGACATGCAGTTTGATCGTTTGCTGATTTTTATCAATCAATTTCTCTCTAATAACCACTGTTACACTGCCGTTATCTGTAAATTTGACGGCATTGGTTAGGAGGTTCAATAACACTTGGTTGAATCTCAAAGGATCGATTGTAACGACTCGAAAGGGGATCTCGATATCTGTAATGATTTTCAAGTCTTTTTCATCGGCTCTCTTTTTAATTACTTCTAGTGTATGCTCAACGAGCTTTTGAAGATCCACTGTTTCAGTTTTTATTTGGAGTTTATTCGAGTCAATTCTGGAAAAATCCAGGATATCAGAGATGATGGCCAGCAAGTTGTTTGCTGATTGAATGACGATATCCAAAAATTCACGTTGATAGTCTTCAAGAGTTGTTTTTCTCAAGATTTCACTGAAACCGATGACACCGTTAAGTGGGGTTCTTAGTTCATGGCTCATGGTTGCCAGAAATTCTGTTTTGGCCTTGTCTGCTTTTTGGGCTTCTTCTATACTTTCCTTGAGCTCTTCATTCATCGATTCGATTTCGTCGTTATTCTCTTGTAATTTGATGTTGGCCTCATATTCTCGGGTAATATCCTCAAAACTGGCGTAGACCTGATACGGCTCAGTTTCATCACCATGAAATTGAGGGATGGCGTTGACCTTGATCCAATGATACTTTTCCTCACTTCGATTGTAGACCCCCATGATCTTACCGTAAACCGGCTGTCCTGTTCTCAGTGCAACCATCACAGGGTGTGCTTCTCCGGGGAAGTGTTTGCCATCTTCGTCTAAGGCTTTCCATTTTGGATCCTCAGAAGTGCGACCGTGCATCTCGTCAAGAGAGCTTGCCAGAATCCATTCAGCAGCCGGATTGGCTGTAATGATTTTACCCTCTTTATCGTGATAAACGACACCTTCTGCCATGGTTTCAAAAAGAGTTCTGAATTTATGTTCACTTTCGCTTAATCGTGTCTCTGCCCTGATGCGCTCAACGGTTCGGGTCAATCCTTTTGCCAATTCTTGAACGAATTGTCTCTTATGATCCCATTCTGATAGCTCATTCTCACAAAAGACTTCCAAATCACCTACGATTTCACCGTGAAAGGTGATGTCACTGGAGATTTTTGATGGACCTTGCTGAAAATTCTCGCTTTCATAACTTTTCCCCTGATAGGTAATTCTGGCACTAATGCGTTGGTGATCCGGGAAGGCCTTTGGCATGATTCCGGCAAGCTCTTGCATCATCTCTCCAAGTGACAAAGAACTGTCTCTAACGATTTCAGTGGCTTTGAAAATGCAGGAAAGTTCCTGATTGCGTTCCTGGAGTTCTGTATGATTTTTTTTAAGCTCCAACTGTGTCTTTTGAAGATAAAACTCATTTTTCTTTACAGCATCAACATCAACGTGAACTCCCATGACATGTTGAACGTTCCCCTGCGAATCATTTTTATAAGACTTGGCCCGGCTGGATATCCATTTATATTCCCCATTGTTACATCGGAGTCTAAATTCAATAGAATACTGTTCTTTATTTTTCGCAGCTCTTTCTACCACTGGCATTACTCGTGTTTTATCTTCCGGATGCATTCGTTCCATCCAGGTATCAAAATGAATGCCGGCCTCTTTTGGTTCATAACCCAGCATTGTATATATCTGAGGTGAAAAGTTCACCTCCATAGTTTGAAGGTTTAAATCCCAGAATCCAATCCCTTCCAATTCAAACATGTTATCTAAAAAAAGGCTCTTGAACTGGGAATTAATAGGCACTTGGTTATAGCAACTCTCTCTTGCCAACTTTCTCACTTCCAATATTTACTGTATTTAATAACTGATGTGTGATTTAGTGTGGCTCTTTGTGGTTATCGTAAAAGTTAGTTTAAATATTCTATCATGAAACTGAAAAGTTGTAATTTCAAACATGTAACAATATACAAAAAGCT
>CAZRYM010000118.1:0-3222 GCA_964604305.1 uncultured Thermotogaceae bacterium
ATGGCTTTCATCCCTCTGGGAACATCGCTGCGTGCCGTTTGTGCAGTCTCTATGTTGACGTATAGGCACTTGTAGTGTCCTTCTTTGTTAATATAGTCCTGAAGTGCCAACAGAGAAGACGTTTTTCCTGTTTGACGGGGAGCGTGTAGAATAAAATATCTCCATTTATCGATCAAAGTCATGATTTCGTCCTTATTGATTCTTTTCAAAGGATCGATCAAATAATTATTTTCAGCCACTACTGGACCCGCTGTATTAAAAAACTTCTCCATTCACTTCACTTCCTTTTTTCGCATCGTTATTGGTTAATTTTAACACCTGATTGTGGTTTTATCCAAAAAAGGTTGGTCCTTATTTACTGACAGATCCATACAGCAGCCTTTTCACCCATTTAAGCCTTTTCTTCATAAATGGAGAATACTTCAATTTTAAATCAAACCAAGTTCTAGCATGTAAAATGGACTTTTTATGGGTAAATGCGTCAAAACTGTGTTTGCCATGATAGTTGCCCATGCCGCTTGTGCCTCGGCCTCCGAATGGCAGGTGTTCGTTAGTTAGATGCATGATCGTGTCATTGATGCAGCCTCCTCCAAAAGGGATGTCATGTATCAGTCTTTCAGCAAAAGGCTTGTCTTCACTGAAGATATACATGGCCAAAGGGTCCGGGTTTTTGTGGATGACGGTGATGATGTCATCGTATGACTTAAACGGAATCACCGGAAGTACGGGGCCAAAGATTTCTTCTTGCATGATGGGTTTTTCCAAATCATCTACTTCCACGAGGGACAAGCCAATTTTCAGGTTCTTATCGTCCGTTTCACCGCCAAAAACGACCTTCCCGTCATTCAGGTAGCCTTTCACCCGTTGATAGTTACTTTCATTGATGATCTTGCCAAATTCTTCATTCTCAATCGTGGAGCCGGAATAAAAATCTTTCACCGTTTGTTGAAAGGCTTTATAAAAATCCTCTTTGATGTCTTCGTGGACCAAAACGTAATCCGGTGCTACACAGGTTTGTCCAGCGTTTGTGCCTTTTCCGAAGACGACCCGGTTCAGGGCAACATCCAGCTTCGCTGTTTTATCGATAATCGTGGGGCTTTTGCCCCCCAGTTCAAGGACCACAGGAGTCAGATGTTTGGCAGCCTTTTCCATGATGATGCTTCCCACTTTTGTGCTGCCGGTAAAGAAGATCTTGTCAAAGCGAAGATCCAGCAAGTCATTTGTTTCAGGTATTCCCCCCTGTATAACAGCTATATAAGAAGGCTGAAAGGCCTCTGTCAAGATTTGATCGATGACTTCAGCGGTGTTTGTTGAGATTTCAGACGGTTTGACAACTGCGGTGTTTCCGCCGGCAATAGCACCAATCAGAGGCGACATGACCAATTGAAAGGGGTAATTCCAGGGTCCTATGATAAGAGACACGCCAAAGGGCTCGTGAATGATATAGGACTTCCCTGGCTGATTAAACAGATTGGTTTTAATCCGTGACTTTTTTGTCCACTTTTTTAGATTTTTCATGACATAGTTGATTTCGTGGATTGTAAAGCCAATTTCTGTTGAGACGACTTCTGTTTCAGACTTTCCCAAGTCTTTGTGAAGCGCATTGGCAATATTGTCTTCATATTTTAAAATAGTGTCTTTGAGTTTCCCCAACATATCCAGGCGAAAGGATAGCGACTTCGTTTCACCGGTTTTGTAATGTTTTTTCTGATGATCCAATAAAGCTTTATATTGATTATCCATTATCATTCTCCTAATATTTATAATCCAAATCCTCACCGATGCCGAATGTTCCATCCAGTGAATGCTTGTTACCTCTCAAATCTTTCATAAAACCACTAACCATACCAAAAGGAGCCCGATAATCCGCTTTGAAAAAGGGTAGATGAATTCGTTTGATAAAATCATCTTCTATTACAAACTGGAGTTCCACAGTGCCATGCGCATCTTGAGCATGCCACAGAGAGTCGGATTTTTTTGTCACGGTGATGGGTGGAAGCTGATGCATCTCTCCCTTTATCCAGACGAAATTTTCATTGTAATCGTTGGGGTGAACGACCTGATTATCCACGATATTGAAGGCAATTGGACCAGTCTCTTCATCGTTTTTAAAACCCGAAATCCAGTCGTATTGCATATGGTATGGATAATAGCCTTTGTGATCGTCAATCACACAAATGGCCCTTTCATCCAATTCATACTGTTGGTTGTCTACGCTTAGTGTACCCGTCACCTGAAACATTTCTTTGTGGATATAAAGGGGTTTATTGGGACCCAAGGGCATGACAACAACCGAAGGCATGGAGATGCTTGTGAGGGTCACATCTGCCTGATAACCAAAGTGCTTTTTGGAAGGCGGACAATGGGCCTTTATCGTGCATTTGCCATCTCGGAGGGTGTTTGTGATTGCCTGGCTAAATGGACCCGCTTTTAGAACGGTTTGGGTGTCAATCAGTGAATCGGGCAAGGTGCCTTTTTTCTTTGAAGTAAAGATCATGTTCGACTGACATTTGCGTGTGGACTTGTCAAAAAAAGACACCACATTAAACATCATTAGACCGGTATTATAAACCGCACTGAGAATAAATCCCTCTTTAAAGTCAATCAAATAGGCAAACCATTCCTTTAACCTGAAAGACTTTAAAAAACTGGGCATTAAATTCCCGCAGGGTTTTGAACAATCGTGAAGGTTGATATGCTCCAGTGGCCCGTTAAAAGTCCCAAAACGTGCTGCTCCATCCTTGACAATGTATTCAGGAGGATCCACGGGACGTCTGAGCTCGGATATATATGAGGGATAACTTAATTTTTTTATTTCATCTGTAAATTTCAAATTATTCTTTCTCCTTTCCCTTTTTGATGATTGTCAAACTATTATGTCAAACTTAGGAGAATTAATGCTTCAGCAGGCCTATCGCAGGGCTACTTGACAATAATTGTGAAGTTCAAATCTGAGGAATCTTTTCATCATATCAGCAGCAAAAAAAGGAAAATTGGCAACACGATGATCTTGCCATCTTTAAAGGCCTTATCTTTTGACAACAAGATGCCTTTGTTAAAATTCCTACTTAGTGTCGTGTAATCGGATTTATTGATGTTGTTTTGGAATTTGACTTCAATAGGAAAAATGGCAGAGTTCTGCTCGACCAGAAAGTCAATTTCCTTCTTTTTTGCAGAATACCAGTAATAGGGTCCATAATACAAATTAAGACCTTCTGTTTT
>CAZRYM010000118.1:3322-6591 GCA_964604305.1 uncultured Thermotogaceae bacterium
TTTGAAGAACTGATGGCATTCAAATCGTTGTTGAGGGAATTCCAGGAAAATTGTTGCCCAACGATGTCCGGAATCTTTTTCAGCAACTCAATTAGAGTAAATCGTGATTTTGAGAACCGTTCAATATCTCCAAGAATAAAGTCTTCATAAATCTTGATCACCTCTTTCGTGATCAAGTTATTTTCTATATAGGTGTTAATGACTTTTGGGAAACCACCGCAATGATAGTAAACATTAAAATCACTGATATATTTGCCATATTCAAAAGACAGGAGTTTTACATCAGTATCAGATAGATCCAAGATATCAGCTAATGAATAGTTTTTCAGTTGTAAATGATGAATTGTTTGAACGTATTCTTTAAACGATACAGGCAACTGAATGAAATCATCCCCCATACCCCTCCTTCCCGGTAGCCTTTCAGAAGATTTTTTGATATCATAAGCAGATGATCCGCTAAGCAGCACGAATGATTCAGAAAGCAGGTTGATATCAGAAAGATATTTCAAAGCGATTTGCCAGTTATCGATAAAAGAGATTTCATCTAAAAAAACAAAAAGTCTATCGGCTTTTGCCTTTTGTCTTAATAGAAACCAATTTTTGAGTGTCTCTATTAACTCTTCCTTATCTTTGATATTATCCAAAGTCAGGTATAGAATGTTTGAAGGGTCTTTGCCTTTATCAAGGAGTTTCTTTATGAGCAATTTCATAGTTGTTGTTTTCCCAGATTGACGTGGACCCCTCAAAGTATAAATACCGGATTTTTCCAAGTCTGAACTATTGTAAAGAGGAGGGAGATATTGGAAACTACACTGATTGAATATCTTGATATGACGGTCGTTCTCAATGTTTTCTTTTAAATCCCACCAGGGATTTTGGAAATGGATATCTTCCAGATTCATAAATCACCTCAGACTATTATAGCATATTCATTGAGTAAATACGGCCCGTTATACTCAATCCATTGACTATAATCGTCCCATTTTGCTCAACGCATTGAGTATAAACCACCCTTTTGAAGGGCAACCATCCTATGATATACTTTCAAACATCAAGTTAACAATATCTGGAGGAGGAGCGGTTGTCAAAGTTTAAACTCGTTAGAAAAACTTACTCAGAATTACAGGAACAAGATTATCAGGCCATCATGGAGATTTGCGACAAGGTCTTTGATCACGGCGATCATGTTTTCATCAACGAACTGATTCGAAAATCCTCCTTTGGTGAGGGAAATATGGCGTTTTTAGCGTATGATGAAGACTGATTAATCGGCTAAGTCCATTTGATCGATACGCATACAGAAAAAGAAAGGAACACTGGAAAAAAACAGGGGTGAGTATGCTTGGCAAGTCCTGGTACCGGATTATTTTAAGTTTTTCCAAGCTATCGTGCCCGTTCTGGAACAGAACATCACTCATTCAGAGTTCAGTGATTCAAAAATCAAGTTCGATTTCAACACCTATAAAGAACTGATTGGATTTGATATCCAACATTCAAAGATCACTCTAGAACGGAAACCCTGGTCACTGACATGGGATATGAACCTTCCCCCGCAAGCTGCTGTGAAAATGATCTTTGACAATTTTAACGAAGGAGAGTTAAGAACGGTGATACCGGATCTGATTATCAAGCGCAAAGAACTGAAACAGTTAATAAAAGTCCTTTTCCCCAAGCATCCGGTTCATTTCTTTTCGGGATATTGAGGAAAAAGAAATGAGATTATTGAATACATAACGAATTCAAATCAAACTAACGGGGACATAAAAGTTTTTTCTGTCAGCGGGAATAATATCATTAATCAGGCAGATAACATTTCCTGTTCCAATATGCTGAGTTGTTTTTTCCAGTACTGAGAAATTTTTTGTGGCTTTTTGTGAAGGGTTGGCTGTTTTTTTTATCTCAATGGGATAAAGCACACCATTTTGTTCGATGATTAAATCGATTTCCTTTTGCTCGGAATCTCTGTAATAATAAATCGGAGGCTGCTTTCCGGCGTTGTAAAAGGTTTTTATGATCTCGCTGACCACGTATGTTTCAAAAAAGGAGCCAGACATAGCAGATATCTCTAAGGCTTCAGGATTGTTCCAACGAGATAGATAAGCACATAAGCCGGTATCCATGAAATACAGATTGGGGGCTTTTACAATTCTTTTGAGAGAATTGTTGAAAAAAGGTTGGATTAATTTGACAATTCCCGATGTGATGAGAACTGAAAGCCATTGTTTGGCTGTTGGTGAACTGATTCCCGTATCATTTGCCAAACTGGTATAATTGAGCATTTGTGAAGTTCTGGCCGCACAAACCTGCATAAATCTTAGAAAAGATAATTCATCAGCAACTTGAGTTAGATCTTTTATATCCCTTTGTAAGTAAGTGGACATGTAGGATGCATAATAATTTTCAATATCCTGTTGCGTTTCATATAAGGCCGGCATGGAGCCTTTATGAATGCTTTTAAAGATTTCGACGACGTTCACGGGTTTGAAATCTTTTTCTTTCAACGATTCAAAAGTTGTAGAATAAGGGACATTTCTTCTTCCAAACAATTCTGATTGAGACAATCCCAACATATTCACAATTCCAACTCTACCGGCAAGACTCTCACCCACATTTTTCATCAGATGAAACAGCTGTGATCCAGTCAGCCAGAAATCTCCTTTTATCTTCTTTTCATCCACATACATCTTGATATAAGGCAACAGCTCAGGTGCATATTGAATTTCATCAATTAAAACAGGCGGCTGATACCGTTGTAAAAAAAGCGCCGGGTCTGTTTTTGCGGTTTTTTTGATCATGGGATCATCCAAAGAGACATATTTTCTGTCATTGGATGCGATTTTTCTCAACATGGTGGTTTTACCCACCTGCCGAGGTCCGGTAACCAGAACAACGGGAAACGCTTTGCTCATATTTAAAAATGGTTCTTCAAGATGTCGCTTGATATACAAAATCATCACCTGTGTACTATACCGCGGTCGACCCCGACGATCTCGCCGCGCTGGTCGGCCGTTACGACATCGGCACGGTGCTGTCGTGCAAGGGCATTGCCGAGGGCGTCGAAAACAGCAACTTCCTGCTCGAAACGACCGGCGGGCGCTTCATCCTGGGGCTGGGGGCGGGCTGGAACGCCACCGAGTTCGCCGCCTTCGGCTTCCCGTACGACCACCGCATCGACCGGTTCGAAGAGGCGTTCACCATCATCCGCACCCTCCTGCGCGAGGGCGCGATCGATTTCGCGCGGGTCGCCCTCTATTGGCAGGACGGCTAGG
>CAZRYM010000119.1:0-6539 GCA_964604305.1 uncultured Thermotogaceae bacterium
CAGAAAAGCTTCAAAACAATGAAAAGAGAATAGAAGATATGAAGGAACAAAAGAAACTGTCTGAAGATCTTGCCTCCAAAATATCTTCAGAATTGGCCAACCTTGAAAAAACCTTGAGGGAGGAAAAAGGCGAAAAAGAACGACTGAAAAACGATTATCAGGTTCTTTTTGAAAATAACGAAAGAGAAAAGGAAAAGCTTTCTGAAACCGAAAAAACCTTAGAAAATCAAAAGGCCTCATTTGAAGCTCGTATTCAGGAGTTGTCATATACCATATCCCAAAAGGAAGATCAACTACAGGAAAAACAGAAGCTTTCAGAAGATCTGAATAAGGCAAATGAGCAATTAAAGGCATTGTTGAACGAGAAGGAAGAATTATTAAATAATAAAAATCGACAGATTTACAGGTTCTCTTCTCTCTACGATGAATTTAAACAGAAAGCCTCATTGTTAAACGATGAAAAATTGAGACTGGAGAAAAAATACACGGAAAACATGCATAAGGTTTCATCTTCACTAAAGAGTATAAAAGCACACCATGATTTGGATAAACAGAAGTTGGAAGATGCAAAAGCACAGGTTGAAACCCTTAAAGAGACCGTTAAAAGGCTCACAGCAGTAAATGAAACCGTAAAAAAAGAGGGCAAAGAGCACGAAGCTATGGCTAAGCAGCTGAGTATTTCTATCGAAACTCTTGAAAAGCAAAACATGAAATTGCGTGATCTTTTAAAATCAACCAATCAGAATTGCTCAAAGATTGACGAACACAACAGGTTGTTAAAAGCAGAGCTTTCGCAAATCAAAGAACACAAAACCAGACTCCTGGAGAGGGAGAAAAAGTTAACAGGAGACAAAGAGTCTCTAATTTCCGAATTATCAGCTTTACAAAAATTAAGTAAAGAACGGGAACAAACATTGTTAAAGAGAATCGAGGAAATCAACAACAACTTACAAAAAGGTCGGAATGAAAATAACCAAATGAAAACCCGGATTGAAAAACTCCAAAACGATATACAATTAGATAATGAGAAAATCGAACAAAGTGCTAGAGAAAACAGAGAGCTAAATAAGATCCTGGAAAAGAGTCAAAAAAACGAAGAAGAGCTAAATAAGCAACTGAGTGGCCACGAACAAAAACTGGAAAGCCTGCTGCAGGAAAAGGAAAAGCACTTGGAAAAGATTGCCAAATTAAATGAAATTCTTGCAAGACGCAGTGAGAAGAATGCCCGTTTAGAAAAAGACATAGAAGAGCTGAAGTTATCCGTTGCAAGAAGAGATGAACGACTGGGAAACAAAGATGCCAAGCTTGAATCATTGTCAGTCGATCTGAAAACTTCCAAAAATAATGTGGCTGAACTTCAAAAAACGATTGAGGAAACAAAAGTCCGACTACAAAATGTACGTGACGAGAAACAAACGATCGAGAATATATTAAAGCAAAGCTCTGAAGAAAATGGAAAACTCAAAACGGAATTAAAAATGCTGAGATTGTTGATAGAGGAAAAGGAAAGCATGTTGGGTAAAGAAATGAACAACCTCATCAAAATGAAGGATCAGATTGAACATTTGAAATACGATAAACTAATACTCCAAAGAGAAAAAGAGAATTTGATAAATAAGTTCAACGAGATTGAGAAAAAATTCAGTGCCTTTGGAAAAGTCTCTTCCGAGGATAACCTGGAAAACTATCGAATGATTCAAATCAGTAAATCCCTTTCAGACAATAAACCGTCTGAATCGTAAGCTGCATGCAAAATAAGCGTAAAATATTCTTCGCAATTTTTTTGTTATACATGTTGCTACTGAGCTTTCTACTCTTCAGCAACGACTTGAATCTGAATTATTCCCGATACCCACTTCAAGATAAACTGATTCATTTTGGAGCTTTTTTTCTGGGACAACTTTTAATTTTGTTAACCGGGAAAATGACGGGTTTCGTTAAACGAGTCTGTTATATACTGTTTTTGTTATTACCCATCATGGCAGAGATCGTACAGGAAACACTTTCAAGAAGAGTTTCGGATCAGTGGGATATGCTTGCTGCCTATTTGGGGATACTATCATGCTTTGCTCTTTGGTATTTGGCTAAAATAATACACAAACATTTTTTAAAGGAGCGTTAAAATGTGCAGAATGATGGCAGTTATATCAAAACATCATAAAAACGTGAACGATTGGATAGAACCGCTTATTTACCAATCGAGATATGGCACCAAAAATCCTCATGGAGACGGTTATGGTATTGCCTTTTACGAAAATGGCCAACTTCATACCCGAAGAGAAATAGCACCTATCTGGGAGAGGAAAACGGACTTTACCGGGGATTCAGGCAATATCCTTATCCTGCATACCAGAAAGGCCAGTAAGGGATCAATTAACCTGAACAACGTACATCCATTTACAGCAACAACAGATAATGATTCGTTTGTTTTCTGTCATAATGGAACGATATTTGATATAGATAAGTTGAGACCATCTAAAACACCTGAATATGAGGACATTTCAGATTCGAGAATATTCTTTGAACTCTTTCTCAATAAATTTGAATTATCCGGAGATATGGTTGAAGCAGTTCAATCAACGGTCTCCGATATAGCTACCAACTGTTCATCCATTACATCCTTGAACTCCTTTTTCTCTGATGGTAAGAAGCTGGTAGTAGTTCGTTATTGTCTGGACGAAGAGGATTATTACACATTAGGCTATTCGAAGCTAGAAGTCCCCGAAGAGGGATTCGTCATTACAACCCAGCAATACGACGATGATCTGCAATGGCAATGGTTAAAAAACAAAACCGTTAATGTGTTTCAAGCTGACGTATGTGAAGAGTTTAATATCTTGGATCACTGAAATCTCGAAGCCCGTTTCCTAAAAGGGTAAAACCTAAAACAGTTAAGGCCATCATGATCCCGGGAAATATGGCAAGCCATGGTGCACGGTCCATGTAATTCTGGGATTCCATCAGCAGTCTGCCCCAACTGGGGAAAGGCGGTTGTGTTCCCAGGCCTATATAACTCAAACCAGCTTCGGAAAGGATCGCAAAGGCGAAATTGGTGGTGATTAAAACCGTCAAAGAGGCTTTAATATGGGGTAAAAAATGTTTCCATATCATTACCGGAAGCCTCGTACCAATAGAACGAGAAGCAATCACAAAAAATCTATGCTTCAGACTTATTGTTTCGCTTCTTACCTGCCTTGCAAAAATGGGAATTCTTACAATGCCAATAGCTATCATGGCGTTGACAATGTCGGCACCAAATACGGACACGATTGCAATGGCAAAAACAATTGCAGGAAAGGCAAATAGACCGTCCATAAAGCGCATGAGAATTTCATCCACCAACCTGTTGCTCATTCCTGAGATGAAACCCAGTATAAGACCGCCAAAGAGTGAAATAACGGTTGATATTATACCAACTTGCAAAGCAATTCTTCCTCCTACCATACACCTGCTGAATAAGTCTCTGCCATATTCATCTGTTCCAAAAGGATGAGAAAGACTGGGAGAAAGAAAACGGGAGCGAACATCCATTTTATAGGCATCATAAGGTGTATACCAAAAACTTAGAACAGCTAAAAGCACAACAAAAAAAGTTATAATCAAACCGCTTAAAAAACTTCCGTGATGACTCGCCTTAAAGCGTGAGCGCTGAGATGTGAGGGAACAAAAACTCCATTTATTTTTACCGTAGCAGTGTTTATATTTTTCCGCCTCAGTCTTTTTTTTCGTCATCTGTTCACCTTCACCTTATTCTGGGGTCAATATACATATGAACCATATCCATGATGAAATTAATTAGGATAGTGATGATGGCAATCCACAATACTACACCTTGCACAACCGGTAAATCTCTTCGTTGCACTGAATACAGTAAAAGTCGACCCATTCCGGGAATAGAAAATACCGATTCAATAATGATTGTCCCAGCCAGAATGGCTGCAACTTGAAGTCCAAAAACACTTAAAACCGGAATCATGGCATTCTTCAAAATATGCTTACTGAAAACCCGGTTGTAGCTGACTCCTTTGCCGGTGGCAGTTCTTGCGTAATCTTCATTCATGTTCTCAATTATAGAGCTTCTGATCATTCTGATTAAAACAGATGAGGAGATAATAGCCAAAGAGAACGCCGGAAGGGTAATGGATTTTAACCATTCAAGGATATTTACACCCAGGGGTACATATCCCCCCGAGGGAAACAGGTTCAACCTGACTGAAAACACTAACAGAAACAATATTCCAAGCCAAAATCCGGGAATAATCAGTCCTATCTGAGAAAACGAGGTGATCAGATAATCAATAAACTTATTATGTTTTTGAGCTGAAAGAATGCCAAGAGGAAAAGAAATCAGAGTTGTCAACAACACACTGAAAACTGTAATGGATATTGTGGGAGGGAGAGATGAAAGGATAACCTGTGTAACCGGCTTCTTGTAGCCTGTTGATAAACCCAAGTCTCCCGTCAACAGATTTCCAATCCACAAGAAATATCTCAAAACAGCGGGCTTGTCAAGATTCAATTCCCTTTCAAGATTTTCCACAGCGCTTTTATCAGCATCCATACCAAGTATGACTTCAGCCGGATTACCCGGTAATGCGTTGAAAACAAAAAACGAAAGCAATGAAACGGCAAAAACCGTTATTATTCCCGTTAATAACCGTCTTATCGCAAAGGATAGCATACCCTGTTATTCTATTTCTTCGATGCTTAAATTGTTATTGGTGTATATACAAATCTCACTGGCGATCTTCAGGGATTCAACCGCTATTTCCTTGATGTCCATTGATGTGTTTCTTAACAAAGCCCTGGCACTTGCCAATGCATAACTTCCCCCTGAACCAATGGCCGTAACATTTTCATCAGGTTGTATGACCTCACCATTTCCTGAGATAACCAACAGATTTTCTTTATCCCCTACGATTAACAAGGCTTCCAGCTGTCGCAGCATCTTATTTGTTCGCCATTCCTTAGCCAATTCGACAGCCGCTCTGGGAAGGTTTCCGCTGTTCTTTTTATAATAGGCCTCGAACTTTTCAAATAACGTAAAAGCATCTGCAACCGATCCTGCAAATCCAGCAACGACCTTGTCATCTCCCAGTTTTCTAACTTTTCTGGCAGTGGATTTCATGATGGTATTCCCCTGAGTTACCTGACCGTCACCAACGATAACGGTTCTTCCCTCTTTCTTTATCGCAAGTACCGTTGTACCTCTAAATTCCAAAGTAACGCCTCCAATTTTACGTAAAAAAGGGCGGGCTTTCTGCCCACCCTTGATTGATTAATCTTCTATAAAGCCGTCTACACTGTTCCAAATGGTTTTCGATCTGGCATCAAAGGGGTGACCGCTCCAGATACAAAGACTGGCCTTTTTCCCCTCTTCGATAGAACCATATTCATCATCTATACCCAGTATTTTCGCCGGCATGATGGTGAGCGATTTCAGCATCCCCATTTCATCGGCACCGTAATTACAAGCCATCCCCGCTTGAAGTCTCAATACCTCTGATGGGAATACAGGATGATCACTCATGCAACCGAACAGAATTCCCTCTTCAAGGGCTACTTTATAAGATTTATAGGTCATATCTTTCAATTCCACTTTCGATCTGCTTGAAAGAACAGGGCCCAAAAGAATAGGGACTCCCGCTTCCTTAACCTCATCTTTAACTTTGATGTACTCTGTGGCGTGTTCTATGACCATTTCGATATCGAATTCCTTTTTGATCCTTATGGCAGTAAGTATGTCTTCAGCACGATGACAGTGTATTCTTGCAGGTATCTTTTTGGATAAAACCATTTCTGCCGCTTCCATCTTGCTGTCATACTCGGTGAAAGGCTTGTCCTCTTTTTCAGCCTTCTTCTTTTTTTCGATATAGTTTTTTGCGTCAAAGAAAAACTTTCTGATCACAGCGGCTGTTCCCATCCTCGTTACAGGCATCTTTTTCTGTTCAGCATATACTCTTTTGGGGTTTTCACCGGTTGCCATCTTTAAGCCGTTATCCGCTCTAATCAGCATATCCTTAACGTTCTTTTTCTTTGAATAGTGGGCGATAAAACTAAGCCCGCCAATGGGATTTGCACTGCCAGTTAACACACAGTAGATCATCACCCCTCCCTTTGCAGCTTCGGGGATGGATATGTCTGTTGGTGTAAAGCCATCAAGACTTCTGACATTCGACGTAACAGGATCCGAATATTCATTGACATCGTCGTATTCATAACCGTATCCATCCGGATTTAAACCAATATGCGAATGCCCGTCAATAAATCCGGGCATCAACATGCCGCATTTGCCGTCAATGGTCTCATCTATATTTTCCCTGTTTTTTATTTTATAACTTACTTCCTTAATAATGCCGTCTTCCACCAAAACCTCGCCTTTAAACGGTTCAGAAGTCATGGAATGTACGGCAACGTTTGTGATTAAGGTTCTCATAATATCAGCCCCTCTTCCTTCATGCTATATGCTATTTTACCATTCACGAATGTGTACAAAATCCTATGCGTGGGATCAAGCAATTCTCGATCCGTCAGGATGA
>CAZRYM010000120.1:0-6527 GCA_964604305.1 uncultured Thermotogaceae bacterium
TTCGTAAATCTTGAAAAAAATTCTTCTTTAAAATCACCAAAAATCAAAATACCAGTTTCAATCAAAGACCCACAACTCACAAATCCCCCCCGTGGGGGGGTGCCGACCCTGGCGGGGGGGGTTATACTCTCTTTGACATCCGACAAACTAAATTATTCTTTTTTATTAGATATTACTTTTCACTCATAATCCCTTCAAGGTAATCTCTCAAACCATCAAGCACACCATCAATTTCTTTCTTTACATCAGCATCCAAAATACGGTAGATTCTGATTCCAAATTTCTTCAATTCTTCTTCCCTTTTTTCATCTTTTTCAATTTTTTTATCATGTGAACAGCCATCAATCTCTATCGCCAACACCAGATCTTTACAGAAAAAATCCACAATATAATTACCGATAGGTTTTTGTCGTTGAAACTGCAATCCCAGCATCTTTCCTTTTTTTATGTAATTCCAGAGTATGACTTCTGAGAGGGTTGATTTTTGTCTTAGCGATTTTGCTAATGGAAGCAGTCGCTTGTTGTAAGGAATGACTGTGTTTTTAGCCATTTTTTCTGGTGTCTCCTTTTTTCGGATTTAGATAATTTGATTATATGTTTAGCATTGGGTTATTATAGTTAAACGTTGTTATAACTTCTTTTTCATAAAAATATTCTTTCTCAATTATGCCAATAACCGCCCACAAGAAAGGATTTTGAGTTGTAGATTTTTCTTAAGTTCATAACCGTACTTTTTCCGTTATAGCGTTTAGACCCCCCCCACCCACTTCGTGGGCACCCCCCCGCTGGGGGGGATTTTTCATTTGGAATGCCGGAGAAATTTCATAAAAAATTCTTCCTGAAAATCACCAGAAACCAAAATAAGAGCTTCCATAAAATTCACATCTCATAAATCCCCCCCGTGGGGGGGTGCCGGCACTGGCGGGGGGGGTCTACACTCTCTTTCAACTAAAAATACACCCGATATTCTTAACTAACGATTCTCAAATAAACCCTTGCAATAAAAGCCCATTCAAAATCCCAGTCATCTCATCCATTTCCGAATACTCAATATTCAAGGCCGGAAGCAATCGGATAATGCGATTATTAAGCACATTAATCAGCAGCCCCTTTTCCTGGGCCTTTTCCCTCAGTTGGGGATCAGGTTCTGTTAGTGTAATACCAATCATAAGACCTGTTTGGCGTATTTCCTGGATATTTTCAGACTGTTTCAACTTCGAGACAAAATAGGCGCCTTTTTCTTCGATCTCATCCAATATTTCGGATATTCTCTTGACAACAACTTTACCACCGGCAATTGAGATGGGGTTTGGAGCGAATGTGGATCCGTGATCACCCTGTTGAAAGATAGTTTCCGTGCCGTTTAGGAATACGGTGGCACCAAGTGGCAAACCACCGCCAATGGCTTTGCCCAAAGTGATGATGTCCGGATCAAGGTCAAGATGCTGATAAGAGTAGAATTTTCCTGTTCTACCTAATCCTGCTTGTATTTCATCGCATACAAGCAATACATCGTGCTTTCCCAAGGTGTTTTTTATCATATCGGCTATTGTCTGATCCAGTTTCACCACACCACCTGAACCTTGAATGGGTTCAAGGAATAATGCAACGGTTTCATTCAGGTCTTTATCAATCGCCTCCTGGAATTTCTCGATGTTGTTGAAGGGAATGCGAATGACATTATCCAACAAGGGCTCGAAAGGTTTTCTCATTCGCTCAAAGCCGTTTAAAGAGAGAGAACCCAGAGTTCTTCCGTGAAAGGCGTTGCTGAAGGTCATAATCTTTTTTCTTCCGGACTCCTGTGATTTCTTTTTCACAGCTTTTAGGGCTGCCTCCACTGCTTCAGTTCCGGAATTGGTAAAAAAGACTTGTCCGGTTCTTCCGGTTTTAGTCACCAGTACTTTCGCTATCTCTTCGGCATCATCCTGTATGAAAAAATTTGAGATATGCTCAAATCTTTTCATCTGCAGTTCTTGAGCCTTAAGCACTTCCTCATGGGAATGGCCAAGCGCCAAAACACCGATTCCGCTGAATGTATCCAAATAGCGATTTCCCTGTGTATCATATATGTTTACCCCCAATGCTTTGTCTACTTTAAAATCAAACTCTTTATACAAGTTCATTCTGAACATAAGTCAAACTCCTCGCTTAGGCATTTCACTGCTGTCTCAAGCTGTTCCTGTGGGATTAACACCGATATTTTAATTTCCGATGTTGTTACCATTTTAACATTTATTGAACCTTTTGCCAATGCTGCAAAAAACCTGGAAGCCACACCAGTCTCTGTTCTCATGCCAAGCCCCACCACAGATATTTTTGCAAAGCCCGTTTGGGTTCTGATTGCTACTTCCGAATGAGCTTCAAAGAGCTCCTCATACGTTGTTTTTATATCATCAATGATGCTTTCAACAACGGAAAAAGCCACGTCCACATGTCCGTTGATTTGTATGATGGATATCATGTCGATGTTCCAGTTTTTGCCGGAAGCAATTGAGAACACTTCCCGATTGATCTCAGCGCCGTGCGGTAAATTTGACAATATGATTTGTGTCTGATCTCTCATCACACTCAAACCGCTTACGACGGGTGCTTCAAGATAATCTGCTGTCACTGTAGTTCCTCCCTTATCTGAAAAAGTTGATGCACACCGAAGGCATACTGTGTATTTCTTTGCGATCTCAACAGCCCTATTGTGAAGGACATTGGCTCCAAGGCTTGCCATTTCAAGTATCTCATCATAGGAGATCTGCTTTAACTTCCTTGCACATGGCATGATTCTCGGATCTACGGTATAAATACCGTCAAAATCACTGAATATCTCGCAATCACAATTTAAAGTAGCTGCCAAAGCAACTGCAGATGTATCTGAACCACCCCGTCCCAATGTGGTGATCTCGTTTTCTTGTGTAATCCCTTGAAAACCGGTGACCACAACCACTTCGTATTTTTTTAGATACCGATACAATCTGTCTTTGTCTATCTTTCGGATTTTTGCTTCCGAATAAACTTGATCTGTTTCGATGCCCAGCTGATAAGCGTTCACAGAGAGTGCTGTTATTTCTATTGCATGAAGGGCCATGGTTAAAAGAGATGCTGAAATTTGCTCACCGGTTGAAACCAACATATCCATCTCTCTATTCTGAGGAGAGGGGTTAATGCCTTTTGCCTGGTTAATCAAGCGGTTGGTTGTATCTCCATTTGCCGATACGACTACCACCAATCTGAATCCTTCTTTTAAAGATGTTTGAATTTTTTTGGCAACAGCCCTAATTTTTTGATCATCAGCCAGTGAGCTGCCCCCATATTTTTGGACTCTTATCTTCATGTTATAGGTTTCTCAATGCCTGTATCATCTGAGTTTTCCCAAGTGTTTTTTCGTCAACTTCTTTTATCTTTCTTGCAGGAATACCGGCATAAACTGAGTTGGGCTCCACATCGCTTAAAACAACTGATCCGGCTGCAATCACAGAATTCTTTCCTACACGAACCCCTTCGGTAATAACGGCATTTGCCCCAATCAGCACGTTATCTTCTATGATCACGGGATCAGCACTTGGGGGTTCAATTACTCCTGCAAGAACCGCGCCGGCACCTATATGACAGTTTTCTCCAACATAAGCTCGCCCGCCAAGAACCACATTCATATCGATCATGGTCCCTTTACCAACAACGCTGCCCAAATTCAGAACAGCTCCCATCATGATTACCGCACCATCTCCTATCTTTACATAATCACGAATGATGGCACCGGGTTCGATTCTTGCATTGTACTTTGTCAAATCTGCCATAGGGATGGCAGAATTACGCCGATCGCATTCAATGATAAAATCATCTATCTGCTGATCATGCTTATCTTGAATTTGTTCCCAAACTTTTAGGGAACAAAAGAGTATCCCGAAATGATCATCACCGAAAAAGCCTTTTAAATTTTTTATTTCTTGGTTAAATTTTCCTTTAAAAGTCACTTTAAGAGGTGTCTGCTTTTCGGATTTTGCAATCTTGTCTATGAGTTCATAACTATCCATCTTGCTCCTCCATGGCACAAATTTCATCAAAGGTATAAAAACCCCTTTCCAGATTGATAATCCGCTCAGCAGAAAATGCTGCACCTTCTGCAAAGGTTCGTGCCGATATGGCTTGATGTTTGATCTCAATAACCTCACCCAATCCAGCAATTAGTATGGAATGCTCTCCGGGGATTCCACCCACCCGGATACTGGAAGTGGGTACTTCGAAATCAAAACATTCCGCTAATTCTTTGGCTGTTCCAGAAGGTTTGTCCTTTTTGAAACGGTGATGCTTTTCAATAATCTCTATATCCCAGTCATGAACTTCACCGGAGAGGCCTTTGATAATGTTTTTCATAATTAGGATCCCCTTTGAAAAATTTCTTGCGTAAACAACACTCTTTTTCTTGGCATAGGCCTTGAGTCTGTCGATATCACCCACCTTCAAAGCGGTCGTCCCAACCACCAATGAGCAGTTGAAATCTTCCGCTTTTACCATAAGTCTTTCAAAGGCTTTTGGAGTTGAAAAATCTACAATGACTTGGGGAATATCATCTCTAAATTCTTCTTTTAAGTCACAGCGATATACCAATTCATGTCCCCTTTCTTTAAAGACCTCCTGAATCAACTTTCCCATTCTTCCTGAAAAGCCCATGATTCCATATTTCATGACAGAACACCCAGCCTTTCCAATTGCATGTCGATGAGCAGTTGCGTTTCCTCGGATGCTTCGATCAAAGGCATACGTATAACATTTTCGCAATATCCCTCTTTAAAACAGGCGTATTTAACAGGAATGGGGTTAACCTCGTTAAAAAGGGCACTCATCATAGGAACAAGCATCTTCTGATATTCTCTCGCCTCCTGATAGTTCCCTAAAAGGGCCTCTTTTACCAACGTACTGAATTGAGAAGGTAGCACGTTGGATATCACTGAAATACACCCATCTCCTCCAAGGCTAATGATGGGAAGGGCTTGATCGTCATTTCCGGAATACACACTTAGCCCATCGGGTTTGATGGCCATTAATCGTGCGATTTGTGAGATATTACCGCTGGCTTCTTTCACCCCGATTACGTTGGGATTGGACTTGTAGATCTCGATGACGGTTTCCGGCATAAGGTTCACTGTAGTACGTGAAGGTACATTATAGAGAATAATCGGAAGGTTTGTTTCCTGTGCAATATATGAAAAATGCCTAATCAAACCGTTTTGAGTTGATTTATTATAATAGGGAGTAACAATGAGCACTCCGTCCGCTCCCAATTCTTCCGCCATTTTATTGTTGTCGATACAATGCTGTGTATTATTCGTCCCTGTTCCTACAATTACAGGAACACGACTGTTTGTTACTTCCATGACTTGCTGAATGATTCGCCTTCTTTCTGTTGCATCCACACTGGGTGCTTCTCCCGTCGTACCCAGTACTATGAGAGCATTGACGCCGTTTAATATCTGAAACTCGCAGAACTTCTCAAGTGCGTAATAATCCACTTCCGTTCTACTGCCGGACCCTTCTATTCTATTGATAAAAGGCGTTATAATAGCCGTTCCTACTCCCTGAAACATATGATCATCTCCTTTGATTAATACGCCGATGCTCGGCGAGAATCCTGAGGGCATTAGTAGCTGCTCCCACCCTGATATTGTCCGCAACAACCCAAATCATAAACACACCCGCGGCCATCTTTCTCACTCTTGAAACGTATGTGATGTCTGTTCCCGCTGCCTCTGACGAAGTCACGATATCCTGTGAATATTTCACATTTGGGGTGCTTTCCACAGCTTCTATAAACGAAGGCACATCCATGTCTTTTTCAAGTTTGATTAATACCGATTCCCCGTGGGAGTACTCACTGGCTACTCTGGCAGCGAATGGATAAACTACGATGGAATCATCGGAGTATATCTTTCGAGTTTCATTGATCATCTTCAAGTCTTCGGTGCTCATACCGGTTTCCACATCTATCTCACCAATCAAAGGAATGACGTTGGAGAAGATAGGCTTGTCAAAAACCTTCCTTTTGGATCTTTCAAAATTATCCTGAACTTGCTGACCTTTGGAAAACCATTCCAGCTGTTTATAATACTCATCCAAGGCCTTCCTACCGGCCCCTGATATTGATTGGTACGTGGAAACAACGATTTCATTTATCCCAAAGTCTCTTAAACCATTCAATGCAAGAACCATCTGAATAGTTGAACAATTAGGGTTGGCAATGATTCCTCGATAGCCTGCGAGTAGATGCCCGTTGATTTCCGGGACTACAAGTGGAACATTATCAACGCTACGATAAGCTGAAGAATTGTCTATGATTACATTACCCGCAGAGGCTGCTACCGGGGCAAAACGCTTTGAAACACCACCTCCCGCAGAAAAGAGCAGATAATCGTAATCTTCGTTCATTACAGTATCCGTGAGTTCCTCCACTTTTATCTGAGTGTGTTTATACTTTATATGTGATCCTGCAGAACGTTTTGATGCAAACAGTCTCAACTCTTCCACAGGCAATTCAAATT
>CAZRYM010000121.1:0-6498 GCA_964604305.1 uncultured Thermotogaceae bacterium
GTATCCTGTTGCTTAAATTTAAGGATATAGATATGAACTATGTTGCCTTTGGTAACGGGAAAGAAAATCTGATAATTGTCCCTGGGTTAAGCGACAGCTTAACACCTATTAGCCAAATGGGTATGACGCTTTACAAACAACTGAAGGAATTTACATCTACTTTCAGGATTTATGTTTTTGCAAGACGGAAAAATCTGCCTCCTGATTTTACAACAAGGAACATGGCTGATGATTTATACCCAGTGTTGGAGTCTTTGAGTTTGGATAAATATAGTATGCTCGGCCTTTCACAAGGAGGGATGATAGCCCAGTGTTTTGCCATTAATGATCCCCATTCCTTGAAAAAATTGATTATTGCGGTATCCCTTTCCAAGCCTAATAACACATCCAAACAAGTGTTTGAGCGATGGCATACACTATCTGTACAAGGTGCGTATAAAAAACTCATCGTAGATACGGTTAAGAAGACCTGTCCTTCCGGAAGTTGTAAATATTTCAAGTATTTAGTCGCTTTTTTAAAGACGCTCGGGAAATCAAAATCATTAAAAGGTTTTATCATTCAAACTGAGGCTTGTATGAATCACAATTCCCATGAAGAACTTCACCGGATTAAAACGCCAACGATGATAATCGGGGGGATGAAAGACGTGATCGTCGGTCCTAGGGCCGCTGCTGAAATAGCTGCAAATATCCCAAATTCCATTCTTAAAGAATATGAAAATTTAGGTCATGATCCCTTAAATCATAATGATGTGATAAAAGACATCTATCATTTTCTCATTTCATAAGCGACGGTACAAATAGGATTAACTGACGTTAAATTTGCTCCATGAGCGTTTCGTAAAGTGTTTTCATTTTTTCAAATAGGTCTTTGATTTTGCTTTTTTCTCCCTTTTTGGCAGCATGGTTAATCTCTGTCAGAACTTGGGCTATTTTAAGGTTTCCAATGTTTGCGGAGGTTCCCTTTAATGCATGAGAAAACCACTCGATCTCACCCATTTCTTCATTATTCACCGCTTCTTCAAGTAGGGGCATCTGCTCTGCAAAATTCTTTTCATATTCAACAAGGATCTGCCTGATTTCTTTATCCGTCAATGACATTGACCGAAGAAAGGCTATGATATCATCCTTTTGGCTGGATTTCGGATTTCTCTCACTAAAAGCTTTATTTTCCATTGATTTTGCAAATTGAAAATAGTTTTTTATGGTTCGACTTAAATCTGCAAGCCTCAAGGGTTTTGTCAGATATTCGGTCATTCCGGCATTTAAAATATTCGTTTCTTCTCCCTTTACAGCCTTTGCCGTCAAAGCGATAATGGGGACTTGTTTTCCTTCATTCTCTATCCTTCTGATTTCCTGGGAAGCCCTGTATCCATCCATTTCCGGCATTTGAATATCCATGAAGATCAAATCAATGCAGCTCTTTTTCCTGGCAAATATCTCAACGGCTTCTCTACCCGTTTTTGCTTCATAGACTTTGAAAGAGCCTGACTGGGATAAATATCTGATTAACAACTCTCTGTTTAGCTTGTTATCTTCAGCGATTAATACGGTGATCACCCTGTCAGAAATCTTTGATTTGGTGCGAGCTGTTTTTTTGTCAGTTTCTATGCTTTTTTTGGCTTCTTGTATTTCATCCGTTATTTGTTCACTATAGTTAAAAGAAACCTTGAAGGCAAATTCCGAACCTTTACCCTTTACACTATCTATGATGAGCTCACTGTCCATCTTTTCTATCAACCGTTTGGAAATTGCCAACCCCAATCCCGTTCCACCAAACTTTCTTGTGGTTGATGAATCTTCTTGGCTGAATTCCTCAACAATGCTGGAAATCTTTGCCTTTTCAATACCTATTCCGGTATCTCGAACGGAAAAAAGAATCTCTGCTTTTCGGGTTTCAGGGTCCTTTTCTAAAAGTATCACCTTTAATTCTATATGCCCTTTTTCCGTAAATTTAATTGCATTACTGAGAAAGTTCAACAATATTTGTCTTAATCTGACAGCATCTCCATGGATTTCAGCCGGTACATCCGGTGAAAAATTCCTTTTCAACACCAATCCTTTATTCTGTGTCTTGAGTCTGACTATATCAACTGTCTTCTCAAGCAAGTCTTTCAGATCAAACCGTTCATTTTCCAATTCAAGCTTCCCGGCTTCAATCTTTGAAAAATCAAGAATATCGTTGATGAGATCCATCAACACAATTGAGGAATTTTGTATGTTTTTCACATATTGACGTTGATTGTCATCAAGCTGTGTAGTCATCAGTAGATCTGTAAAACCCAAAACACCGTTTAACGGGGTCCTGATTTCATGACTCATATTTGCCAAAAATTCTGATTTCGCTTTATTCGCCTCTTTTTCTCTCTTTTCACTGAACTTCAGGGCCTGTACTGCTTTCACCCGTTCGGTCACATCAATAAACGACCCGATCACTTTAGTCACATTTCCGTTTTCATCCCTCTCAAAGGGCTTGTCATGTGTTAACAGCCATATCCATTCACCGTCTTTTCTCTTAAACCGATATTCATGAGATTTGACGGTGTCTATTTTACTTTCGCCCACTTCTTTTATATGCTTGAGAAGTGAGGGTAAATCATCGGGATGAAAGTAGTCCAGATATTTTTGCCCCATGGCATTGATTTCTTCTTTGGTCCAGCCGGTGATGTCCGTGTAGGGTTTGTTCACATAGATATTTCTCTCTTCTTTCAAATCATAAATATTCAGCGCACTGACTATGGAATCAAGGATCAGTCTCTTTTCCATTTCATTCTTGAACAGATTCTCTTCAGCCTTTTTTCTATCCGTTATGTCATACCAATATGAAAGATAATATTTAATCTCTCCATTGTAAGTAACCCTTGTGTTCTTTATCTGGGCCCAGAATTCTTCACCTGCTTTATTGATAAGCTTCATCTCATTTTCAACATCATCTTCAGCAAGGGCTCTCATATAACTCTGAACCATATCTTCCTTTTTGTCTTCCGGCCACCAGGGAAAAGGTGCTCTCATGCCTTTACACTCTTCCTTTGAATAGCCGGTAATTTTCTCAAAGGCAGGATTGACATAGATAATTCTCCCATCGATATTAATAATTTCTTTGGGAAAGGGCGATTTTTCGATGATTTCCTCTGATGTAAAGAGGTTCATTTCTGTATTTTTCACAGTTTTTACTTGATTTTGAAGATCAGAGTAAATGTAAAGGATGTTTCCATCCGGAAGCTTGCTTAGTTCTATCTCCCGCCAAAATGAATTGTTACCGTGACTGTAAAAAGAAAGCGGTTTATGTATCCTTTTACCTGTTTTGTATACCTCATGAAGAAGTTCCACAAATCCAAGTTCTCTTGCAACGGGAAATACCTCTGTTAACTCCCTTCCCAAAACTTCCTCTCTTGTTTTACCATCTATTGCTTCAGCTGCACGATTGTACTCGATAAATTCAAAGTTTTCTCCATCATTGAAAACTTTAAAAACCGCCAGCCCTTTATTCATATATTCAAATATCTCTTGGTAAATATTCTTCATATTTACACATCCTGATCTGAGTCTTTAAATTCGGGTTTTGAAAATTTCAGATAATTATAGCATATGGTTCTTTTGGAGTTCAGTATCACAAGCGAATACTGATAGTATTTTCCGTAATGTTCGGTCTCCTTACAAATAATAGTAACCCAATTAACTTTTTTCGTTTATTGTTATTTTGTGTCCAAGGCTGTAAAATATTGGCATGAAATTAAAATACTCATTATTCAAAAACTATTTAACAGGTGATAAAAAGAAAGAGATAAGAAAAGAAGTGTTCTCCCTTGCCCTACCGGCAATGGGGGAGAATGTATTGCAGATGATTTTGGGAATCGTAGACACGGCATTTCTCGGACATTTGCATTGGACCGCTATGACTGCTGCCGGTATGGCGAATCAGGTTTTGTTCATCTTTCAAGCAGCTTTCATGGCTATTGCCATTGGGGCAACGGTGCTTATCTCAAACGCCTTTGGGTCAGGGGATAAAAAATCAATCCGAATCACTTCCTGGAATGCCATGTACATGGCTTTGATCCTTGGTGGAATCGTTACTATTACAGCTCTTTTTTCAGGCTCGATGCTGGGTTTGTTTCCCGGGGTCAGTGAAGATATCAAAAAAATAACAGATTCCTATCTGAAAATCATTTTGTTTGGCGGAGTCGGTATTTCTTCCATGTTTATTTTATCAGCGATTTTAAGGGGGAGCGGAAACACCAAAACGCCAATGATTGCCGTTGGGATCGCCAATACTATTAACGTATTTCTGGATTATGCCATGATTTTTGGGCATTTTGGATTTCCGGAGCTGGGTGCAGAAGGGGCAGCTATTGCTACAGTTATTTCAAGATTTGTAGGCTCTTTGATTCTTTTAGCTGCTTGTTTAAAGTCCGAAAAGTTATCGATGCTGGGTTATGGAAAGATAACACTCAGTTTCTTGAGAATAAAAAAGATACTTAAAATAGGGATTCCAACTGCCTTGGAAAATTTAATCTTCAGTGTTGGCTCTCTAGTGTTTGCCAATATCTTGCTGCTGGCAGGGGAACAGGCTTATGCCGCACACCGAATTGGCATCAACATTGAATCCATTTCCTTTATGCCGGGATTTGGTGTTTCGGTGGCCATCACAACATTGGTTGGGATGTACAACGGAAGAAACCAAAAAAACACCATGCTGGGTGTGGTCAGACAAGGGTGGATCATCGGCAGTGTCTTTATGGTCTCAATAGGCGGATTGATCATCTTATATCCGGAATTGTTGATCAAGCTATTTACTTCTGATCAGGTGATTATGGCTGAAGCTGTACTCCCCGTCAGGCTTTTGGGATTTTTTCAATTCTTTCTGGCAACGGATTTCGTTATGACTGGCGCTTTCAGAGGCGTTGGCGATACCAGAACGCCTATGTTTATCACAACGATTGCCATATGGGGGATGAGAATTCCGGTAGGATTTGTTTTAGTACATTATTTCGATTTGGGTTTACTGGGTGCCTGGACAGGGATGATGTGTGACATGGTCTTCAGAGGGCTCATCAAAACCTATTTGTATTCCAAAGGAACATGGGAGAAACACGCTGAGAAAACAAGACTTGCCGCTCATGAAGAGATGGCTGAACAACCAGCCGGTATCGTAGTGGAGATCTTGGCGGATAAAGCGGATAATAAAGCGATGACCCAGCAGGATTCAGTGTAGTAATTTTCTAAAGAGTAACTTTAACCCAATAACCCCCATAAACGGAACGCATGCGAGCATAATCAATAATTCGTTTCCCAACAAACTGCCTTTAACCGGTTGGAATTTTAATCGGCTCCAAAAATTCCCCGCTGCGATTCCCAGTGCGTTTCCCATCATAATCATTCGGGTTACACCCAGTACACCAAGTGCTTTCTTTTCACCATAGTACTTCACTAAATGCTCCCAGTTTTCATCTGTATATGTCCCGTCATTTTCAGCATATCGTCTCGCAAACATCATCGCTTCTGTAGCATCATCCAGATTGATTACGATTCCCGAGCTTATCTGATTGACATCATCTTCTTCCAACCCTATTTTCTTAGCATGTTGAGTATGATAAACCCGGCACATTTCACATCCGTTGACCTCGGTAACAGCAAGCATGATCTTTGTTTGAAGGACATCATCCATCATGCCGTTATGTCGGGCGTATTTAAAGTCGGGCATGGATTCAAAGGCTTTGTCCATTATTTTGTAGAACTGTATGACGTTAAATCCCGTTCCGGATAATTTTTTCATAGTGTTCTCCTTTTGAGACTTTCTTCTTCTATCATACCATTTATAAGTTCATCATTATTCTACTCCAATAAGGTAAAGTGGAAAAACCGAATGATCTGCAGGGAATTTAGAAAACAACTGTGAGCGATTAGTAAAAGGCGTTAAGAAAACTGCATGTCTGAGCAAAGCGAGTTTGCAGTTTTTAGCCTTTTGCGTATGAGTGAATCAGATTGTTTTCAAATTTCCGAAGCCCATGGAGGTTTTTCTACTTTACCGGGACCTTACATTATTTGCAAATTCCAATAAATATGATATAATCAACCGAAATTTTTTCAAAGGAGGCGGTACATATGAGGGAAAATCTTAAAATGAACTTTTCAGAACAAGTGAATAATGCGCATTTTTGTATCGCCGGTGTTCAGTAATCGTTTAAAATGAGTCAGGATTAACAAAAAATAACTTAACGAACTATTATACAATAAACTCTCCAACTGGGCTGTGGTGATATCATCACAGCCCTTTTTCTTTTTTTACCGGTATTCAAAATTGCCCAAACAACCCCAAAAAATTTATTTATCAACTCAATACTAACAAACAGAAAGTTTAATCGGAATGTTTGCCTTTCAAAAAAAATTATACCAAAGGAGTGATGTCGTATGCGTGTATCAATTCGAATTAAAACCATCGCTGGCCATTCAGACAATCTTTTAAAAAAAAAGGAGAACAACATTGACACCATTAATGCA
>CAZRYM010000122.1:0-6472 GCA_964604305.1 uncultured Thermotogaceae bacterium
ATAACGCCTTCTCGCCTGTCCGAATATAACTTATACCAATAATAACTGCTGGTTGACCCCTCACCAAAAACTTTGTCTCCCTGTTCATGAAAATCAGCGGGAATCGTTTCAAACAAAAGCTGGTACACTTCCTCATCGTTGAAAAAAAGCTGAACCCGGTGCACACCGTATCGGCTGCGACGATTGTTATCCTCCAGCCTGGCGTTTATCTCAATCTGAGGAATGGTATTCGTATAATAATAAGAACCCCCGTTGCTGATATTCTGTTCCTTTCCGTCAACCCGGACCTTCACAAAATCAAGATAGGCATCGGGGCGGTTCAACTGTTCTTTCAGATAAACAAGGGGATCGATGTAAATATTCTGGGCAACATCCAAAAACTCCACATGACAATAAGGCGCTATGGCGGAACCGGTTTGTCCGGAATAACCAATCACATCACCTTTACGCACGGTGTATTCATTTGAATTGAATTCAATGACCGTATTACTCTCTTCACCAAATTCCACCATTACCGACTGCAAAATCGAATCGTATTCAGGTGAAAAACGGTTTAAATGACCGTACATGGTTGCCAACCCATCCGGATGCTTGACGTAAATGATGTTCCCGTAAATGGGGTCGTTGATAACCAGTTTCCAGATGATACCGTCATTCATGGCGTAAATTTTGGTATTTTCGATACTATTTGTGGAAAGCGCAAGCCCGATATTAAATCGCTTTACATACGTTTGAGCGTTAATCCTGCACTCACCAAAGGTCCCGGTAATACGTTTGGTAGTATAGGTGGGCAATCCGTAATTATTCGCCCATAAAAAAGTGGAAAGTAAAACACTTATAATAACAATCACTACTGATTTTCTCTTTTTAAACATTCAATCACCGTCCCGTTTTTGCCTTCGCTACTATTTTAACATATGTTATAGTCGTTCAAATGACCCTTAAAAATCCAAAATGATAATTCTTGAATTAGAATATTAACACGGATATGATAAAATAGATATCATACCCCATTTTAAAAAGGAGGAATATTATGAAAAAAGCACTTTTGGTTCTTTTTACGCTGGTGTTTGTTGTTGCAATGACTTTTTCCGCAGGTGATGTTGTCGTTGCCATGAATGGAGATGCAGCAACCCTTTATCCGGCGGACATGACGGATAATTATTCTGAAGAAATTTGTAGGCACATTTATGAAGGTTTGGTGGAATTCGATCAAGATATGAACGTTGTTCCTGCACTGGCAAAAGACTGGGACATCTCACCCGACGGTATGAAATACTTCTTCTATTTGGAAGAAGGGGTGACATTCCACGATGGTACACCATTTACAGCTGAAGCTGTAAAACTCCATTTTGACAGACTGTTAGCCGGTGGACTAAGACGTTCTTCACTTTACGTTCCATTTATCGACAGTGTTCAAATCATCGATGAATACACCGTAATGTTTAGAATGAAAAACCCATTTGGACCATTGCTTAATCATTTGGCACATGGTGCAGGTCTCATCGTATCTCCCGAAGTTTTGAAGAACTACGACAAAGCTGAGATCTCCAATCATCCTATGGGTACAGGCCCATATGTCTTCGTTGAATGGGCGAAGGGCGACCATGTAAAAGTTGTGGCTAACAAAGACTACAGAAAGGGAACACCCGGATTGGACAGTATCAACTTTAAGATCGTACCCGAGGCAAACACACGTGTCCTAATGCTTGAATCCGGTGATTCTCAGGTTTCAAACATGATCGAACCCATCGACGTATCCAGACTTCAGGCCGATCCAAAGGTTGATGTCGTAATCGTTCCCAGTTTGACCGTTCGCTACGTTGGATTCAATATGACCAAACCACCATTTGACAACAAATTGGTCAGACAGGCTGCCAATTATGCCATTGACAAAAAGGCAATTGCACAGGCTCTCTTCAGAGGCTATGCACAGCCTGCCAAATCGGTTATTGCTCCTAATGTAAACGGTTACTTTGAAACGGAGGGGTATCCTTATAACCCGACAAAAGCAAAGGAACTCCTGAAAGAAGCCGGTTATCCAAACGGAGTCGATACCATTCTCTTTGCCGCACCACATTATCAGCAAATAGCCGTTATTGTACAAAGTCAGCTTAAGGCAATCGGCATTAATGCCGAAATACAGGTTTACGAATGGGCCTCTTACATGGACCTGCTCTATTCCAAACCGCCAAGCGAATCCGAACATACCATGTATGTCATCGGTTGGAGTCCATCCACAGGTGATGCCGATTGGGTCGTGAGACCGTTATTCGATTCGGCAAATTGGCCTCCTGACGGTGACAACCATGTGGGAATGGACAATGCGGAAGTTGACAGACTGCTGGAACTTGAAATGACCACTTTTGATGCCGAAAAGAGACAGGAATACCTGACACAGCTTCAAAAGTTACTCGTTGAAGAGGCCCCTTGGATATTCCTTTACGTACAGGATCAAATGGTGGGCGTTTCCAATCAGTTGAAAGATGTTATGGTCCTTCCTCTTGGTGTAACCGTACTCAAATACGCCTACATGGAATAGCATTGACCTAATAAGTAAAACACAAAGAGAGGGGGAACAACCCCTCTCTTTTTCGTAAGAAACGAGGTGAAAGTGATGAACAATTACTTTATCAAACGACTGATTTTAATCATACCCATTCTGCTTGGCGTATCTTTGCTTAGCTTCTTTATCATCCATTTGATACCCGGTGATCCCGCAAGAATCATTGCCGGACAGGGTGCCACATCAGATGATATCGCATTGATCAGGGAAGAATTCGGATTGGATAAACCTTTGGCAGAGCAGTATTTTGTCTTTATCGTGGGGATATTTTCGGGAAAACTGAAATCCATCAGTTCACAACAATCTGTCATTAGTGAAATCACCCCGAGATTTTGGAATACCATACAACTTGCAACCTTTAGTATCATCATCGCATCCATATTTGGGATCCTGTTGGGGGTGGTTGCCGCAACCCATAAAAACACCATCATCGACAACCTGTCCATGGGATTCTCTCTGATTGGTGTTTCCATGCCCATCTTCTGGTTGGGACTGTTGTTGATCATGTTCTTCTCCGTAACCTTAAATTGGCTACCTGCGGGCGGAAAGGATTCTTTCATCAGTTTCATCCTACCCGGAATTACGTTAAGTCTTCCCACGGCAGCAATTATTGCCAGAATGACACGGGCAAGCATGTTGGAAATCGTCAATCAGGATTTTATCCGAACGGCAATTTCAAACGGGATACCAAGAAAAACGGTTATTTATAAATACGCATTAAAAAACGCCTTGATCCCTGTCGTAACGGTGGTGGGACTTCAATTTGGATACATGCTGGGTGGAGCTGTACTGACTGAAAGCGTTTTTGGCTGGCCCGGATTAGGCCGTCTCGTTGTCCAATCTATTTTTACCCGAGATTACCCCCTTGTTCAGTCCGGTATTTTGCTAATTGCCATAACTTTTGTCTTTGTCAACCTGGCGGTTGATCTGTTATATGCGGCAATCGATCCACGACTCCGCAGGAAAAAGTAGGGGAAGGTGAAGACTGTGAAATATAACAACTCAATGGCAATATACTGGAAAAGAATATCGAAAAACAAAATGGCGGCTATCGGTGCCTTTATCGTTTTATTCATCGTTGGAATCGCCATATTGGCACCTGTTATTTCCCCTTATGAACCGGATGCACAAGACCTGTATGCCAGCTTGACGGGCCCCAGCAAAGAACATTGGTTTGGAACAGACATCTACGGCCGGGACATCCTGAGCAGAGTCATTTGGGGGGCAAGAGTTTCCCTCAGTATCTCTTCTTTGGCCGTATTCCTTTCGATTATTTTAGGTGTTTTTCTGGGAGCCATAGCAGCCTATTTTGGCGGGTTCCTGGACGAGATCATCATGCGATTCTTCGATATACTGCTCTCATTTCCGGACATTCTCCTGGCCATAGCCATCATGGCTATTTTGGGACCCGGCAGAAGCAACCTCATTACCGCCATCACCATCTATTCCATCCCACAATTTGCAAGAATCGCAAGGAGCACTGTCGTCAGTGAAAAAAGTAAAGAATATGTAGATGCTGCCAGATTGTCGGGAGAAAGCGAGATGAACATCCTGTTCAGATACGTTCTTCCAAACAGCCTTTCACCCATCATTGTCCAGGGAACTTTAAGGATTGCTTACGCCATATTGATCATTTCCGGGCTGGGTTTTTTAGGCTTGGGAATACAACCCCCGACACCCGAATGGGGAACCGACTTGAGTATCGCAAGAACCTACCTGAGAGCGGCACCACATACCGGTATTTTCCCCGGAATAGCCATTTTCATTACCGTCATGGGTTTCAACTTCTTTGGTGACGGACTTAATGAAATTCTCAATCCCAGAATGAAGGACAGGTGATTTTATGGAACGACTACTGGAAGTAAAAGACCTCAAAATTCAGTTTGACACCGAGGAAGGAACGGTATACGCCCTGGAAAACGTCTCGTTTCATTTAGACAAAGGGGAAATTCTTGGGATTATCGGAGAAACCGGTTCGGGAAAATCCGTTACTGCCTCTGCCATTAACAGAATCCTGCCTGTTCCACCTGCAAGAATAGTCAACGGTGAAATCATCTTTCAGGGAAAAGATGTCCTTAAGTATAAACGGGAGGAAATGAATAAAATCAGAGGCAAAAAGATCTCCATGATCTTCCAGGAACCCATGACAGCCTTGAATCCGGTGTTTAAAATAAAAGAACAAATGAGCGATGTGATCATGTTTCATAAAAAAGTTAACCGAAAAAAAGCAGTTCAACAAGCGATTCAAATGCTTGACCAGGTCCGAATTCCGGATCCGGAAATGGTACTGGACAAATTCCCCCATGAACTATCCGGAGGAATGCGCCAACGCGTTATGATTGCAACAGCCCTTTCCTGTGAGGCTGATTTACTCATAGCGGATGAACCCACTACCGCATTGGATGTGACCACACAGGATCAGATCCTGGCACTCATACAAGAGATGCGAAAGAACATTGGCATCAGTGTCATTCTCATCACCCACGATTTTGGTGTCGTTGCGGAAATTTGTGACAAAGTCGCCGTCATGTACGGGGGAACCGTTGTGGAATTCACGGATATCTATACACTCACCGAAAAACCTTACCATCCCTACTCAAACGGCCTGTTAAAAGCCATTCCACCTGTTGATAAGTCCATTGAAAAACTCAACACCATTCCCGGCAGTGTGCCAAATTTGCTGAAACCACCACCGGGATGCAGATTTCATCCCAGATGTGAAAATATGATTGATAAATGCAAAATCGATCCGCCTCCACTGGAAGAAATCGAAGAAGGACATTTCATATCCTGTTATAACCCCAAAAAAGGTGGTGAAAGATGATGAGAGACACTATCTTGAAAATCAACAATTTGAAAAAGGAATTCCAAGTGAGGGTTGGATTTTTACAAAAAGAAAGAAAAATAACCGCGGTAGACGATGTAAACCTGGATATTCTTGAAAGCGAAACAATCGGGCTCGTGGGGGAATCCGGGTGTGGAAAAACAACGCTGGGAAGAATTCTCGCCGGCCTGCTTCCGGCTACTTCCGGTAAATTCTACTACAAAGGAAAAGAGATCACCGAAATCAAAAAGAAAAAAAACAAACAAATCAGAAAAGAAATTCAAATGGTCTTTCAGGATCCCTTCTCCTCCCTGAACCCGAGAATGACCGTGAGTGACATCCTTTCCAGACCCCTGAAAGTATTCAAAATCGGAAGAAACGCCAAAGAAAGGAATCAAATCGTCTTAGACACCCTCGAATCAGTGGGAATGAAAACCGAACACATGTCCCGATACCCCCACGAATTCTCAGGGGGTCAAAGACAGCGAATCGCAGTGGCCAGATCCCTCATCGTCAACCCCTCATTCATCATACTGGATGAACCCACATCAGCTCTGGATGTCTCAGTGCAATCACAAATCCTCAACCTGCTTGTGGATATCAAAACCAATTTCAAACTCACCATGCTCCTGATCACACACGACCTGAGCGTGGCCAGATTCCAATGTGATCGCATCGCCGTCATGTACATGGGAAGAATAGTAGAAATTTCAGAAAAAGAAGCCCTCTACAACTCCCCGGCACATCCATACACCAGGATACTACTCAAATCCATACCCAGAACAGATCCCAAACAAAGAAGAGAAAAAGCCGTATCAACCGGCGAAGTCCCCAGCCTCTTGAATCCACCACCGGGCTGCTATTTCGCACCCAGATGCCCATTAAAAATGGACATCTGCGAACAAAAAGCCCCAGAACTAAAAAGAATCAACGAACACCAAACCTGCGCCTGTTTTGCTGTAGAAAAAGATATAACACTTCATACACGGTAAAAACAGTCATTACCAAGTAGGGGAGGGCCGTGGATGTTTCCTTTAGGAAACTCCAAGCTCAATGATTTCTTTGAGCAGGTGTGCCCTCCC
>CAZRYM010000123.1:0-6453 GCA_964604305.1 uncultured Thermotogaceae bacterium
CGTATCATTTTCATTGGCGATTGGAATAAAGCCCATTTCGTTTAAACCGATAAGTGTGTTTCTCAGATTTAGAAAGCGTTCCCGATGACCAAAATCATCACGATTTATGAGTATTTGCGCCACTTTTTCATCGTACATATCAAAGGCAAGCTCGTATAACTTCATAAGCTGTACTTGGCCAATGGCACAGAGCGCCTGTTTGATGTAAAGATCCTCTTCTATGTTGGCCTTCTGTGCCTTTCCGTAGCCTGCGGCTTTTGCGCCGGAGGTGATCAGAATACACGTGTGATCCATTTCCTTTAATTTTGATATGATACGTGCAAGCTCAATTATATAACTTTTATCAAGCTCACCGCTTGTTTTAACCAGTAGATTGCTGCCAACTTTAATAACGACTTTGGACATCTTATCCCCTTATACTATAATCACCGGTGATGTTGTATTTGTAAGATGTGAGTTCCTCAAGACCCACAGGACCTCTTGCATGCAGTTTCTGGGTACTGATCCCGATTTCACCGCCAAATCCAAATTCCTCTCCGTCTGTGAATCGTGTGGAGGCATTGACATAAACGGCAGCAGAATCGACAGATGCTTGAAACAGCTGGGCGTTTGCAAAGTCATTTGTCAAAATCGACTCGGAGTGACCCGTTGAATATTTTTCGATATGCTCGATTGCCTCTTTAACTCCTGCCACCACTTTTACGGCTAATATGAAATCAAGAAATTCAGTTTCCCAATCCGATTCATCAGCACTGACACAGTCAATCATCTGCACTGTTTTTCCGCAGCCGCGAATTTCAACCCCTTTTGAAGATAGTCTTTTTCTCAGTTTTGGAAGCAGTCTTTCTGCCATTTTGTCATGGACCAAAACGGTTTCTACTGCATTACAAGTCCCAGGGCGTTGAGTTTTGGCATTGTCGATAATCTCTACGGCTTTTTCAACATCGGCATTGTAGTCCACAAAAATATGACAATTTCCCACTCCTGTTTCAAGAACGGGAACGGTTGAATTTTCAACGACAAAGCGAATTAATCCCGCCCCTCCACGAGGAATAATCAAAGACAGGTATTCATTCATTTTCAACATTTGGTTAACATTCTCCCTGTCTGTATTTTCAATAATCTCCACTGCGGATGAGGGTAAACTTGAATTGGTAAGCCCTGTTTTAATAGCATTTGCTATGGCTAAATTGGAAGACAAGGCATCGCTACCACCTCTCAACAATACCGGATTACCACTTTTTAAAGCCAGAATAGTCGCATCAAGGGTTACATTCGGCCTAGACTCGTAAATCATCCCGATTGAACCAATGGGTACCCTTATTTGGGTTATTCTCAGAGAATCTTTGATCCAGGATTTGATAACCATGCCAACGGGATCTGCTAGAGTTGCCACTTTAGAGCAGGCTGTGATCATGGAATTGATTCTTGCTTCTGTGAGCCTCAATCTGTCAACCAAAGCCTCACTGACCCCTTTTTCCTGAGCAAGTTTTACGTCCTTTTTATTGGCTCTGAGTATGATTGGCATGTCTTTTTCGATCTGTCTTCCGATCTCCAATAATGCCGTATTCTTTTCAGCTGTTTTTGCCATTCTTAAATGTTTTTCCGTGCTTTTTGCCAGTTTTGCCTTTTTAGTAACTTCGTTCATGTTGTCTCCTTTTGTGCTTCTCTATTCCATATCTTTATAATGCAAAAATCCGAATATGATAACCAGTATCGGTATAATAATCCAAAAAGTAACATCGGTTGTGAAGAGGTTGATGACGAATAAAACAGTATAAACAATCAACGCCCAACGTTTCATATTCCATAAGCCCATTAAAATGGCAATTTGAATCAGTGAGATAATCAAGGCAATAACACCAACCAAAGGAAAAACCGCAATCACTGCTATACTTCCAATTAAACCAATAACGGCTCCAATCATACCAAGAATAACGGCTATCGTGATGATAATCGGTCTGTTTCCTTTCATCTTAAAGCCTCCTTTCTGCTTGATGCGCACTCAATCTTTTTTTATGATTTTCCTAAAAAGCACCTGGTTAGCCTCTAACATTGAGCCTTTCATTAAATCATCCATTGCCTTTAGATAATGCTCTTCTTTGACATCGGGAATTAGGGATTCTCGGCACAGATGAGCAGAAACAACCACATTCTGCATCCTGGCATCTTCAAGATCATCCTCGAATACTCTGATTGCGTTAATTCCCCTTCTCTTTGCCTCACTTTCGATGAGTTCATTGTCAACCTGCCCGGTCTTTGCCAATCGCACATCAAGCGGCTGCCATACAGCATCATAATAGACCAGGTGAGCCCCGTCTTTTAAAAAATCGTTCATAGCCCTCAAGGCTTCATGCCTTTCAAGACTGACACACAAGTCCGCCCTGTTTTTACCTATTAGAGCTGAAAAAACCGTGTCACCCATTCTGATATGTGATGAAACCATCCCACCTCGCTGTGCCAACCCGTGAGTATCTGCCCCGATCACACGTTGCCCCGAATGATCAATCGCCCTTGCAATCAGCTCGCTGAGAAGGCCGATTCCTTGACCGCCTACACCGGATAAGTAGATGTCAAATTTATTCATTGGTCTCACCTCGTTTTTCAGAAGGCTCTATTGCCTGGACGGGACATGTCTGCATACATGAACGATCGCCTATACACAGATCTTCCTGCACCCATACGGAGCCATCTTCTGCAAGTTGAAAGGTCGGACAGGCAAAATCGCTGATACATTGATAAGTTCTGTTGCATTTCTCCCCAATCCGAACCGGATTTGGCTGCTTTCTACCTGCTCTTTTCTGTTCACGAGTAAATTTGAGCATACAGGGGTGTTTAGCAATAACAACATTGAAGCCCTCCTTTTGAATGGCTTCTTTGACAACATCGGAAAGTTTTTTTTGACTGTAGGTATCCACTTCTGCAATATCCGTTACTCCAAGCCCTTCAAGTACATGCCTTATAGGAATTTTTTCAGTGATCTCGTTAAAATTCTTACCGGTAGCCGGATGATCCTGATGGCCTGTCATTGCTGTAGTTCCGTTTTCCATGATGATCAGGGTGTGATTGTGATTGTTGTAAATGGAATTGATAATCCCGGGAATTCCGGCATGAAAAAAAGTCGAATCTCCCAGGAACGAAATGACTCGTCGGTTTTTATTAAAAAGAGACAATCCGGATGCCGTTCCGTTTGAATGTCCCATACACAATAAGACTTGTCCAATATTGTAAGGGTCAAGCGCACCCAGTGTATGGCACCCGATATCGGCAACGGTTATATCCTCTTTATCTATGGCTTGTTTGATAGCGTAAAATGCAGATCGATGACCACAACCGGGACACATCTGCGCCGGTCTGGGATCAATCTTTGGTTTTTTCGGATCTTCTGAGTACAAAGTTGGGAAATCTTTCCACGTTTTCGCCATGACCTCTCTAACCTTATCCGGAGTGTATTCTCCAATCCAGTCTTCAATATCAAGTTTTCCTATAATCTTTGTCTTTAGTCCCTTTTCAAAGGCCAAACGCTTGATCTGCGATTCCAAATAATCGTCCAACTCTTCAAGCACCTTGATTTCATCATGATCTTTCAGAAATTTAACGATTTTATTTTCCGGAATAGGATTGACGAACCCCAATTTGAGTATATCCGGTTTCTCCTCTACCTCTTCCAGAACGTCTTTCAAAGATAAATAGGGAACACCGGCAGTGATGATTCCCCTTTTCTTCCGGCTCTTACTGGTATCAATATTAATGGAAACCTTCCCCTTACCAATTTTAAAATCTGCGTTGAATCCCTTTTTCTCGTGATTCTGATCTTCAAAATTGAAGACACTCTCATCGGATATCTCCTTCACATAAGCCAGTTTATGCAATGCTTTTCGTTTCATATCAAGGGCTTTTGATGTGAGTGGTATGTACGGGCCGTTTTTAGGCGAGAACTGAGGCTCATCCGAAGGTTTGAGAAAGTGCATCTCTTTAAAAGCCACTTTTTCTTTGGCATGACAGACATGCGTACTCATTCTCAGGATAACGGGCATCTTTTTCTCCTTTGAGATCAAAACCGCTTCCTTAAACATCTGATAAACTTCAGTTGGTGTTGCAGGTTCCAACATGGGGATATAACTGAGTCGTGAGAAGTGGCGGTTGTCCTGTTCGTTCTGAGAGGAGTTGGCACCAGGGTCATCACCAAGGATAATCACCATGCCACCGATCAGTTCCATCAAGCCCAATTGTACAAATGTATCTGCGGCAACATTTATTCCCACACTTTTGAAGAACACACAGGATAGATGTCCGTTAACTGAAGCACCAAATGCAACTTCAGTTGCGACTTTTTCATTGACTGAAAATTCGAAGTAAAACGGTCTCTTTTCATTTGGTATGGAAGCGATAGCGTTTGCTATCTCAGGTGTGGGTGAACCGGGATATGAAGAAACAACTCTTACCCCGGTTTCTATCATGGCTCTGACTACGGCGGTATTTCCTATTACTATTTCATTGATTGGATCTGCAGAGAGCAGAAAATCACTCATTTTCTTCAAGGTTATCGCCACCTTTCTGATTTTGTCGTAATCAGTTTCTCCTTATCTCTTTTTATAATAAGCTGCCACTGATAATTAATAACGGGAAATGGCAAATCCGGATTCCAAAGGGAAAACTTGAACTGACTGATGATACCCGTTCAGGTCGTGGACAAATTGCTCCACGTTTGGTGCAGCATATGCATGTGCTTCTGACAAAGTTACTATTCTGTCATTATTTATATCGGCATCAAAAGTATAATCAAAGGCTTCTTCAGGGTTATCGATCCCTACATCACCTATCCCGTCCAACAGGAAAAAACTAAAAACACCATTTTGCAATATACTGTTTTCCCAGCTCGACTGAGAGATATTGGATCCCGTCATGACGTAAAACTCGGGTTCACCGTTTCTTGTTGTTTGGCTGAATGTATTTATAACACCGCTATTAAACTGATCGTTTGCCTGTCTTATTGCTGTTGCCATGTCACGCCCGGGTAGAAGTTGGGTGAAATTACCGGAGTTACAGGCATCGATAACAACCAGTTTTTTCCCCGGCAATTGTTGGAGTAATTCTCTTAGTTCAGACATGTAAAGTCTATAGCCATTGGATAAAAACAGGTAAGACTCGTTGGTGGAATATGAATACCCTCCATGACCGGCGTAAAAAAACGTAAAGACCGAGTTTTCATTCAACCCCTGAACATTTGTGATTAATGAATCTATATCTTCTTTAACCACCCGATCCAGAAGTATGTTCAGATCATATCCGAATATAGTGGTTTCTAAAGCCGTTTTCATATTTATTGCATCATCATCTGTCAGGTTCAAATCTGATGCACTATCATAATCAGTAATCCCTATCAACAAACCTTTGTGAGGATTCCCTACGGTAAAACTCCATACGGGGCTTTCCAAACTGTTTTTTTCTGTCTTAAAACCCACAACTTTCCAGTAATATTGTTTCCCCCATTCCAGTCCGTTAAGAGAATAATGATTAACCATTATATTATCTATCTTCTCGAGATTTTCAATCGAATCACCAAACCAGATGTCAAAGGATTCAAAATAATTGAAATGGTCCCAAAATAAGGTCACATTCTCTGAAAAGATAACGGTTTTGTCTGCCGGACTTGGGAAGGCAATTTTGGGACTGGGAATGATACAGGATACCAATGAAAAAATTGCGATTAAAGTTATTAACAATACCGGTATATACTGATGCTTTTTCAATTTCATCACCCTTTTCTTAAATACTTTTATATTTAAAAAGGGTTGAATGCAATTCAACCCTTTTTATCATTTCACTTTTATCTCTTTACTTTCGAATTGGCATCCAATGATCATGGGACAGTGAAAGACCATTCTCCTCCTGTGGAACCATTCCCTCCTGTAACCTTCCATTCATAAGTTTTGCCGCTTTCCACGATCCTTGCAACCGGTGGTGTTTCCAAATCCGTTGCAATAACAATGTAATCGGCATCGGTACTCTCTTTAAAGGATACTGTAAAAGGTTTGGCTCGATTCTCATAATCCCAATACAGATTAACCTCTGTATCGTTGATATAATGCACAGAAGGATATCCTATATCTGGCCCCGGAACTCTACAGGAAGTGATAACGAAAGCACTTGTAAGAATCATAACAATTGACAAAAACATCAAAATGTTCCTTTTCATTCTTCTCACCTCACTATTTTTATTTTCTATCGTCGCTTATATTATCCTACCTAAATTATAGCATATGTAAATTAAAAATTCACGTTTTTTACGCGATTTGTAATCAAAATCTGACTCAATAGAGATAAAAAAAGTGCCGGCACCCTGGGGGAGTACCGGCTGAACTTATTACCCCTTGAGTTCTCTGAGTAAAACCAGGGAAATTATAACAAAGTACATCGACATGGTGAAAATTTTTCCCGTTTTTGTTTCTA
>CAZRYM010000124.1:0-6445 GCA_964604305.1 uncultured Thermotogaceae bacterium
GACAGGTGTTGACAAGATTGCTAAATCTTTTTCGGAAAACGGTTATGAAATCATCTCAACCGGTGGAACAGCGCGTTTTCTAAAGGAAAATGGATTTGAGGTGACGGACATTTCCCAGATCACTCAATTTAAAGAAATGTTGGATGGACGTGTGAAAACCTTGCACCCCAAGATTCACGGGGGATTATTAGCCATTCGTTCCAATCCGGAGCATATGAAGATGTTGGAAGAAGAGAACATTGGAACGGTGGATGCAGTGGTGGTCAATTTGTATCCGTTTTTTGACAACGTGCACAAGGATATTGATTTTGATGAAAAAGTTGAGTTCATTGATATTGGCGGGCCTACCATGTTACGTTCTGCAGCCAAGAATTTCAAAGATATAATCGTCATCTGTGATCCTGCTGATTATGATGAAGTGATCGAACAGATGAATTCCGGGGATGTGTCCTTAGAGACGAAAAAAAGACTTGCCGGTAAGGTGTTTAACCTAACATCTGCTTATGATGCAGCCATCAGTAATTTTCTCCTGGAAGAAGAATATCCCGATTATTTAACACTGCCTTTGAGAAAGAAAGAACAGTTGCGATACGGCGAAAATCCTCATCAACGGGCTGCCCTATATGAGAATTTGACCGAAAAAGGGTTGATGAATCATTTTGAACAGATTCAGGGGAAAAAATTGTCTTATAACAATATCAACGATTTGGATGTGGCTTATAAAAGTGTACACGAATTTGATGAGTTTGCCTGTGTGGGATTGAAACATAAATGTCCCTGCGGTGTGGCCATTGGAAAGGATACAACAGAAGCATACCAGAAGGCTTACGAAAGCGATCCGGTTTCTATTTTTGGGGGGATCGTGGCTTTCAACAGAAAGGTTACCGGGGAAACGGCTGCTAAGCTGGTGAAAATCTTCTTAGAGGTTATTGTTGCTCCTGATTACGATGAAGAAGCTCTGGAAATCTTTAAAAAGAAGAAGAATTTGAGGATTCTCAAATCATTGGTCAAACCGGCTAATCATTATGCCATTAATTCAGTGGACGGCGGGATGTTGATTCAAAGTACGGATAAAGGGGCTGTTGAAGAATTCAAAACGGTGACAAATGCTCAGCCCTCAAAGGCACAGATTGCGGATATGGATTTCGGTATCAAAGCCATTAAAAACTGTACTTCCAACGCCATTTTAATTGTTAAGGATCAAAAGACACTGGGGATTTGCGGTGGGCAGGTCAACCGAATATGGGCAGCCCAGCAAGCCTTGGAGAGAGCCAACATGGATGAAAAATCCTCAGAAGGAGCCATTCTTGTTTCGGATGCCTTTTTTCCATTCTCGGATGTTGTTGAAGAAGCGGCCAAATATGGGATTGGCGCTATCGTTCAGCCGGGGGGCTCGATTAGAGATAAGGACTCCATTCAAGAGGCGGATAAAAATAACATTCCAATGGTGTTCACAGGGGTCAGGCATTTCAAACATTAACAAATGATGGAGGTTCTATGAAATTATTAGTCATAGGTTCAGGAGGAAGAGAACACGCCATATGCTGGAAATTGGCAAAGAGTCCACAAGTTGAAAAGGTCATTTGCTTGCCCGGAAACCCGGGGATTTCTCTTGAAGAAAAGTGCGAATGTCTTCATGAACAGATTGATTACAAAACACAGAGGGGCAGAAACAGAGTAGTTGAGATTGCACTAAATCATGGTGTTGATTTGACGGTTGTGGGTCCGGAAGAACCATTAGTTCATGGGATTGTGGATGATTTCAGACAAAAAGGGTTACGGATCATCGGTCCTGAAAAGGCTGCGGCCCGTTTGGAAGGTAGTAAAGCCTTTGCCAAGGTGTTTATGACTGAATACGGTGTTCGAGCACCATTTTCAAAGGCAGTTGACAATTATGAAGAGGCCTGTGAAGGCATTGAACAACTGCCCCAGTTCCCTGTAGTTATTAAAGCGGATGGATTGGCTGCCGGAAAAGGGGTATATATCTGTTCCTCAAAAGGAGAAGCTAAAGCGGCTGTAGATGAGTTGATGAACAGGGAAAAATTCGGCGAATCGGGAAAAAGGATTTTAATCGAAGAATATCTGGAAGGCGAAGAAGTATCCATACTTGCGTTGACGGATTCCAAGGTTATCGTTCCCTTACTGTCTTCCAAAGACCACAAGCGATTGCTTGAAGGAGATAAAGGACCCAATACCGGTGGAATGGGGGTTATTGCTCCCAATCCGGTGATGACAGAAGAGGTTTACAATGATTTTCTTAAAACCATTCTAAATCCCACACTCAAGGGTATTAAAGCATCAGGATTTGATTACAGGGGAATCATCTTTTTTGGGTTGATGGTGAAAGATAAAAAATGTTATTTGTTGGAATACAACGTCAGGATGGGTGATCCTGAAACTCAAGCTATTCTGCCTTTGATGGGTTCTGATTTGGCAGAACATTTCCTGCTGACGGAACAATCTCGGTTGGAAGAAATCACGATCAAATGGCATCCGGGGAGTTGTGTGAACCTGGTATTAGCATCAGATGGCTACCCTAACAATTATAAAAAAGGAAAAGTAATCACCGGTTATGATCAAGCCAGTACACAAATCAAATCAAAAATTTTCTTTGCCGGTGTGGGACAAAATGATGAATCAAACCTTATAAACACCGGAGGTAGAGTGTTATCAGTGAGTGCTATTGGTAATGATCTCGAATCAGCAAGGGAAAAAGCGTACAAAGCTATTCAAAACATCTCTCTTGAAGGATCTTTTTACAGAAAGGACATCGGTTTATCCAAGGGATAATGTACATCATTGTCGGTGTTTTTATGTTATAATCTTTTGCCATGGGAATTTCGGAGGTGTTTTATGGAAAAGACTAAGATTATAGTCGACAGCACCGGTGATATGCCTTTAGAGTGGATAGAAAAAATGGACGTTGATGTGATTCCGCTCCATATCCTTTGGGAAGAAAGAGGCATTAATGAAGACGACAGCAGAAATTACGATGATTTGAAAAAATATTGGGATGATTTAGACAAAGAAGAGGACTTACCTCGAACTTCACAGCCCACTCCTGTTGAATTTAAGCAGAGATACGATCGTTATTTTGAAGAGGGGTATTCATCTATCCTTGTTATAACCCTTTCCAGTGCTCTTTCAGGAACGCATAACAGTGCCATTATCTCAGCGAAAGAATACGGTGACAAGGTTCAGGTTATTGATTCCAAAACCGCATCCAGTGCGATTGCTTTGATTGTATATAGGGCCAGTGAGCTATTATCAGAGGGAAAAGATGTCATCACCGTAAAGGAACAATTATTAAAAGAGATGGAACAAAAGAGATTTGGAGCCTTTTTTTATGTCTCAAACTTCAATTTCCTCAGAAAAGGCGGGAGAGTTTCACGTTTTGCCAGTTTTGTAGGAACCATGCTGAATTTAAGGGTTTCTATCTTTATTAATGATGATGGTGAAATGATCCCCTTTGGTAAATCTAGAGGAACGAAGAAGGCACAAAAACTTGTGATCAACAAAGCTCATGAGTTTTTTCCTCAAGGGTCAAAAGTCAGGTTGACTATGGTTCATTCCAGAAATGAAGAGGAATGCCTTAAATTACAAAAAATACTTGAAAGTGAATACCAAGTGGTTGAATCGATTATCACCCCTATGGGAAAAGTTATCTCATCCCATGTGGGACCAGGTACAGCCGGCTTTGGAATAGAAAAACTTTCCTAATGGTGAGATTATAGATGCCTCAGAGAGCATTTGGGAGAGGAAGAGGTAGAAACGCATTCGGCAGAAGATGGCAAAGTGCGTTTATTCTTTTGATAATCGCTGAAGCACCCACGCATGGGTATGAAATTGCCCAAAAAATGGATGATTTCGGTTGTTTGATCAAAACAACCGGGCAAATGGGTGGCATGTATCGTTTACTCAGTGATCTGGAAGAAGAAGGGTTGATTATGGCTGATTGGGAAACCGATAAACCGGGCCCGGCAAAAAAAATCTATAAGATTACCCAAAAGGGAATTCAAAGATTAACAGAATTAGACACACAATTCGAGGATTTAAAACAAACCATCACTTCATTTCAGAATAGACTCAGAGATTTAAACGCTTCAAATAACAAGTAATAAATACACACTTAATCCGGTAATAAAAAGCAAAGGTAAGATCTTCACAAAGACCTTCATCAGATCAGATTTGTAGAAATTTCCCGTTAAAACTATGCACAAATGAACAGGAGATAACAAAACGCCGGCTACAGCCGCAAAATACATCATGGCGGGATTGGCACCCAGAGTGATCAAAAGTGGAGCTGTGATACCAACTGCGCTTTGTGTGATGCCGGTAGACATACCGATGAGTAGTGGGAGGATGATGGTTAACAAATGAATATTCAGACCTATTCGATCCAGTTCTGAGGCAATATCTCCTGTCAGGTTAACCTCTGTCAGATAGTATTTATACACAAAGAATAAAAACAACAACAGGAATACATCCCACTTTTTAAAGGCCTTCGCTAAGCTTTCGAAGAAACATCTTTTTCTGAAAAGAAAATAACCACCGATGTTAATACCAAGTGCGATGTAACCTTCCATGTTGAATACAAGAATCATGATTCCTGTTAACACCACAAAAAAGACGATCCAAAGTCCTTTTAATTCACCAGGTTTTGCTTTTTTAACTTTTGGCAGTCTAAAACCGTTGAAAAGGATCCAACCGCTGGCTGTGGCGATGAGGAAAACGGGAATTAAGCTGATGGAAAACGGTGCCAATTCAATACCTACAAGTGCTGTGAGGATATAAAAAGCAGGGTATACGGGCCAAAACAATTCCACAACATGACGGAACCAATAATTGATAACCATCATATAATCGTTGGAAAATCCTTCCTCATCTCCGATCATTTTTACAATGGGAGCGGTGAACATTGCGCCTCCAGGCATAGGAAGAAATCCGATCATCATGGGCATGAATGCCATGGAAGTTCTGTCGTCAAAAAGAGCCTTTGAAGATGTTGCGAAACGTTTTGCATCCCCGGAGATATCCAAGGCATTACTGAACAGATAAATGAAAAACACGGTGCCCAAGAGTTTATAAAGATCAGGGTCCTTAAAGGGAATAACAAAGGCGTTTACAAGGGCTAGAAAATCGAATCTGAAAAGAATAATGGTGCCCACTGCGCCAAGAATTGCCAGGATAATATTCTTTGTGATTCTTTGGATGATAATCAAGATGATTAATGAGCAAATGATGGTTGCGACAGACATAAAAACCCCCATACTTTTATTAGGTTTTCCAACTAATTTTATCCCTGCATATACATCGCTTACTTTCGGATTTTTCCCTCAAGTTTGTATTTTTGTGACTGAAACTCAACAATTGTGATAATAATTTGTTTTTCATGGAATATACAACTTCAATATGATAAAATACTTTTGTAAGCAAAGTTCAAGAGATTAGAGAAAGGAATTTAAATGAAACCAAAAACCGCTGACTATTATGAATTGATCAAACACATGAGTGAAGGTTATGCTCTGCATAAGATGATTTTGGACACTGATGGTTCTCCGCTCGATTATGAATTTACTGAGGTTAACGATGCCTTTCTTGAGATTACAGGGAAAAAACGAGAAGACATTGTCGGTAAAAGGGCTAGTGAAATTCTTCCATGGTTAAAAAGACTCAACACCATGCAGGAAACTCTATCAAATTACGGAAAAATTGCCAAGGAAGGTGGCGTAGTTAGGCTCATCAACGATTATTTCTCTGCTTATGACAAATGGATGAATGTCACTGCATTTTCCACCGGTGACGGTTATTTCACTACTCTAGTAAGAGATCGAACGATTGAAACAACGCTTAAAAATTCCAATAAATACACTGAAGAAAGATATCACACGATTCTTGAAACAGTCCCAATAGCAATTGTCGAAGCTGATGTTACGGAAATTTTAAAAATGATGAACCAGGCGAAAAAAAAGACAAAAGAATTTGAACAATATTTACGTGATTATCCTGAATTTTATGAGAAAGTCAGGAGTATGTTGGATTTAAGAGGTGTAAACAACGAAGCGGTAAGACTTTTCAAATCAAAAAGCCAAGAAGATTTGATAAAAAAAATGCCGCAGTTAACAGATCCAAAAAGCAAGCGAGAATGGAAAAGATTTTTTAAAGGGCTTTGGGAAGAAAAAGAAGTTATAGAACTGGAAGTAACATTTATAGATTGTAGTACTGAAGAAATGATCTTGTTTATGAGAACCAAGCTGCTTCGGTTAAAAGAAGAGACACGATTGCTCATCAGTATGCTAAATGTCACGCATATTAAACAAATGGAAGCCGAATGGGAAAAACAACAGATAGAGCTGCAGGCCAATTATGAACAGTTGGAAGCCTACACTCAAGAGTTGCGTGAGACTCAAACGGTTCTTTCTCATATCAACAAAAAACTAGCCCA
>CAZRYM010000125.1:0-2710 GCA_964604305.1 uncultured Thermotogaceae bacterium
TTCACTTCAAGTAATTTATGCTCAGCCATTATTGATCAGCACTCTTTTCTTTTACCACTTGCGTTTTTGTTCCGAAGGGGTTAAAACAACGGACCAGATGATTTTCTCCAACTTGTACCAAAGGCGGAACCTGTTTCAGGCATGCATCGGTCTTTCTTGGACACCTGGGGAGAAATGGACACAAATCCGGTGCGTTCAGCATGGTGGGGGGCTGGCCGGGAATTGGATTTAAGGCATCCTGCTTGATATCAAGCCTTGGAATGCATTCCAAGAGTAATTTGGAATAAGGATGCTGTGGTTTTTCAAATATGGTGTATACATCCGCATATTCCATGGTTTTACCCCCATACATAACCATGACTTTATCGGCCATCTCCGCTATAACCGCCAAATCGTGGGTAATAAAAATCAATCCTGAGTGATACTCACTCTGAAGGTCTTTCATCAGCTCCAAAATCTGTGCCTGTACAGTAACATCCAACGCTGTAGTGGGCTCGTCGGCAATTAAAATCTCCGGATTACACGAAATCCCAATGGCGATGATAACACGCTGTCTCTGTCCACCTGAAAGCTCAAATGGATAATTCTGAAGCCTTTCTCTTGGGTTTCCAAGCCCAACTTTTCCAAGCATCTGAACGGCTACTTCCTCTGCCTGTTTTTCATCTATCTTTTGATGAAACATAATTGTTTCCAAAAGCTGTCTTCTGATGGTAAAAATTGGATTTAACGATGTCATGGGGTCCTGGAAGATGATGCTGATGTGGTTTCCCCTTACCTTTGTAAATTGATCTCCTTTGAGTTTTGTGAGGTCAACATACCCATTCTGTTGAAGTTTGGGAAACTCGTTCGTTTTAAAAAGAATATTTCCTCCGGCTACGTATCCCGGCTTGTTGATCAAACCACAAATTGATTTTACAGTTACGCTTTTTCCCGAACCGGTTTCTCCAACAATCCCGATTACTTCATCGTCATGGACCGAAAAAGACACATCGTCCACGGCCTTAACAGTTCCTTCTGCCATAGAAAAATAAGTACGCAAATTTTTGACTTTTAATATGGGTTCTGTCAACAACATCTCCTCCTGAATGAATCCTTTGTATAATTTAATATTATATTTTATGTAAAACTAATATTGTTATATTCTCTTCCTTGCTGCCTTGTTGATTTTCTGTAATTCAATTATACCAGAAGTTCTTGTTTTTCGTATTGAATGTGATTTTATTTTATATATCTTTTTTATGAACATCGACTTATTTAGGAATTCACTTTCGTCTTGTTGAAGAATAGTATTGGGAGGAGTAGCGTTGGCAAACAAAAAGGGCAAGGCAAAACGAATCATCATAACGTTAATGATAGTATTTGTTTTTATCATACTCGCATTGATCTACGGTTATATTGATTTCGAGTTTAAAAAGATCGGAGAGACGGGTATTACACCCCTTAGCGATTGGAGAAGTTATGTTTCATATCTTTTGGAAAAGGTTCCGGTCGTTAAAAATTATGTAGAATACACCCCCCGCCAAGTTATCAAACCTCAACAGTATTATTCGGAGATTTATGAAACATACATTCAAAAGATAGAAGAAGACCGAGTAGCCCTGGAGCGTAAAGCAGAACAATTAGATATATTTGAGAAAGATTTGGAGCAACTACAGGGAACACTAAACGCAAGAAAAGAAGAATTGGATTTGAAAGAAGAACGCCTGGTATCTGAAATGACTGCGTGGGAAAGCACGAAAGAGCGTTTTCAGGATCTGGCAGACTGGTTTGAAAATGGAGATGAAGCCCTACTGGCACAAGCCATCGCTTCTGATGAAATCGATGTGGAAGAAATTGTGGGCGGTCTAAGACTCATAGACCCAGGGATAGCAGCCGCTATCGTTGGAGAGCTCGCTCAAATAAATCAAGACAAGGCGGGAAGAATTCTCGCTAATCTTTCAGGAAAGGAGGTGACAAGATGAAGACAAATTTGGTCGATATGGTAAAGGTAACACCCATTTCTAAAGGGGTTGAAAAGCACTCATTCAAACCAACGCAAGATGTAAATTCAAGAGAACCAAACAGCGGCAATCATCAGTCAACCAACACTTTTAATCAGGCACTGGAGCAACACGAACAAACCCAAAAAGCTGAAGTCATTTTCAAACAAAAGAATTTCGGCAAAAATTCAGACGTACCAACGGAAGAACAGCCTGGACAAAAAGCAGAGAGAAAGATTGAAGGTGAAACAGAGGCCGTTGATGAAAGTGTTAAAGTAGAAAACGCAGAAAACACCAAAGAAGACAAAGATGTTTTTACCGAGCTTCCCGAAGAAGAGACTGTCGATCTTGAAGGCGTTTCTCAAACGGTTGTGATTCAAGAAATCAAACCCGAACAGGAAAAAGCCCAAAAGGAACTGACAGGCAATCGGGAAAGTGAAACTGAATCAAAGATCAACACTCTTTTATCCCTACTTTCAAATAAGACGAATCTCAAAGTTCCAAAACTGGAGCAATATGTTACAACTATGCGAGATGCGGGAAAAAGTGTAGGAGAAATACTCAACACCCTTAAAGCCGTTTTGGAAGAAGTGGCAGAAACAAAAGAAAGCAAATTAGATTTGAAGGATTTTGTTTTAAAAATCGTGCCTGTTGAAAAAGTTGATAAAAACCCTGAAAAACCTCAAGTAGATAAAACAGATGATATACCAGTAAAGCAAGAGAAAAAAGGG
>CAZRYM010000125.1:2810-6319 GCA_964604305.1 uncultured Thermotogaceae bacterium
CCTGTCAAGACCACTGAAATATTCACAGAAGAGGTTAAGAGTCAAGCACTGGTCGAAAATCAGGCAGAAAGAACCGCAGACAAACCAATCGAACAACTTCCTAAGGAAGCCAATCAAACACTCAGCCGTTTAGCGGATCTTTTCAGGTCTTTTGACAAAGACACCGTTAATGAGGATTTAAAAAGTTTTGCCGGACAGGAAGAACAAAGTAACATTTTTCAAACGGTGCTAAATGCAAAAACCCACTCCGGAGAAAGGTTGATTGACGTTATTGCCAAGAACCTGGATGTGAAACCCGAAATCATTGAAGAATTTTTCAATTCAAAACTATATCCTGATGAAAAGGTTGAAAGCATCATTCAAACTGTGGAGTTTGAAAGGATTGAAAGTTTCTTGAAAGACAATCCAATACTCATATCACAGATGATGGATTCACAAATAAAAGATATCACCAGCCTGGAGCCTGACTCTTTGAAGACAACCCTTCAGTTTAAATCTGTTAAAGTTGATACTGTTGTAATCAAGGAGTTTATCCAAAAAGGATTTGAATTTAAGTCATTTTTAAAAGACTTTTTTTCAACAGGAGAAAATATCCTCCTAAAACACAAAGAAAGGGTTTTTACCGTTGAAAAAATGACTGTCAGATTCATAAAAAAAGAAACGGTAACCAGTAACGAAAAACCGGAAAGGCCTGTGAGAGATGACTCAAGAAATACACTCCAAAAAGTCACTTCAAATGTCAAGCGGTTTATTCAACAATCCTTTAAAGATGGTTATGAAAGCTCCAACCGAAGGATGATGGACCTTGCTCGTTTCCAAACCAGGACTTCTCAGACTGTACCGGATAAAGAGATCCTTCAAAACAACAATACAAAGTCCGATAAAGTCTTTACTGAGGTTATTTCACAGGAGAAAAAGTCAGAGACAAGGCTTTTTTCTACCTCTCAAACTGAAGACAAGGACACAAAACTAACCCAGAAACCTCAAGAAGCAGAGACAACAGTTCATGAAACGAAAACAAAAACATTCAAAGGCTTTTCAGAACCGCTTGTAAAAGGAGAGCAGAGTCTACAAGCCAGAAACATCGAACAGATGTATCAAAAAATCAAAGACATGACACAGTTGATGGCCAGACAGCAAACAAGAACGGAACTTGCCACTATCAAATTGAATCCGCCTGAGCTGGGAAGGGTTTCCCTGGAAATTGTTAAAGAGGGAAATAAAATTTCCATCGTTATGCAGGTAGAGACAAAAGAGGCACAGGAAATACTGAACAAAAACAGCAGTGCTTTAGCAGCCAGATTGGTGAACAGCGGTTTTGAGTTACAGAAGGTAACTGTTCAGATGGAAAAATATGAAGAGCAGGGAGAAAATGCCGCCAATCAGGATGGCCAAAACAATTCTCAACAGGATCAAAGTGAAGACCAGGATGGTAATAATGACAATGAATACCTATATGAAGAGGAATATTCATTCGCAGATCTCTTGAAAGGAGGTATTGAAGAAAATGCCGGTTGATGGAGTAAATAACTATAATAACATCTTTACAAACGCAACAAGTGAAAGTGCAGACACAAAAAACGACTTGGACAAGGACGCCTTTTTAAAACTTCTTGTTGCAGAAATACAAAACCAAAACCCATTGGAACCAATGGATAACCAAAAATTCGTAGATCAAATGACACAGTTCACTACAATGGAACAAATGACCAACATGAGTGAATCCTTCCAGGATTTCATGGAAGCATCAAAAGCAACAACCAGGCTACAGGCATCAGCTGTTGTTGGAAAATATGCAGTCATGGAGGGTAACGAAATCAAGTTTCAAGACAATACGGCAGAGGGCATCGTGTTCAATGTAGATGAACCCGGTGATGTGATCATCAGGATCAAGAATAAACAAGGCGATGTGATTCGAGAGGATGAGCTGGGATTTAAAGAAGCGGGCATACATGGTTACAAATGGGACGGAAGAGATAATTCCGGAACGATGCAAACAGAAGGCACCTACAATTACGATCTGGTAACCGTAGATGCAACAGGCGAGGAAAAAACCTTTGGTGGTGTTGACGGAGGAACGGTTGAAGCTGTTCAGTTCATTGACAACAGTATATACGTTATTGTCAACGGACAGAAGTATAACTTCGAAGACATTATTGAAATTTCAGAGGTGCCTGAAGAAACACAGGAAACCTGAGAGGTGAGATGATTATGAGTTCAAACCTTATTAATCCAAGATCGACGCCTTTATATGGTCAAAATCTTCAAAAACAGACCAAAAAGATTCAAAAAAACGACGATCAACAGGATTTCAATAGGATTGTACAGGAATTAAATCAGCTCAAACATGAAGGGCTAAAAGTTTCTTCTCATGCACAGGAAAGAATCACGACACGAAAAATAGAGATGAACCAGCATCGGCTGGACACCTTGGGAAAAGTGGCAGATGAAGCAGGAAAAAAAGGAGCAAAAAACACCCTGGCAATGTTCGGCACAGATGCGTTTATTTTAAGTGTTAAAGACAAGACCATCGTTACAGCCATGAAGGAAGAAGAAATGGAAAGCAGATTTTTTACCAATATTGACAGCGTTTACATTAAAAAATGAAAGGAAAGGCTGGTCCTCAAAAGGAAGCCTTGAAACGGTGACCGTTAGATCCGTTTCCCTTTCTAAACAGAGGAGGTAATACTTATGATGCGCTCAATGTTCAGTGGAATCTCTGGATTAAAAGGTTTTCAGAGTTCCATGGATGTCATAGGAAACAACATAGCAAACGTCAACACAGTGGGATTTAAGGTTTCAAGAACCACCTTTCAATCCATGCTGAATCAAACAGTCGTCGGCGCCAAATCGCCTGAAACCGGTGGTCGTGGCGGTACAAACTCAATGCAGGTAGGACTGGGATCTCAACTGGGTAGTATCGGAAAGATCATGACACAGGGAAGTTTCCAGAACACAGGAAAAAAGACCGATTTGGGATTACAAGGGGACGGTTTTTTCGTCCTCTCGGATGGTTTACAGGAATTTTATTCCAGAGCGGGAAATTTTGAACTAGATGAAAACGGCAACTTCGTTCAGCCCTCAACGGGTTTAAAACTGCAGGGCTGGCTCTCCAAAATAGATCCAAAAACGGGTGTCAGATATCTTGATTTGGATAAACCCCCAAGAGATTTGTTCATCCAGGCGGGAATGACCATGCCTGCAAAAGCAACATCAAACGCCTCTATCGGAGGAAATTTAAATTCAAAAGTCGGGATCGAACCCCTCACCATCACGGTTAAAAACCCGGATGATCCCACAAAAAATTACAAAGTTCGATTTACCTTTGAAAAACTGCCCCCTTACGATACAAAAAGGCTATTTTCAAGTTCAACAATTAAATATACCTGGCATGCAGAACTGGTTGACTGGAACGCAGAAAACCCAAGTGAAATTCCAGAACTCAACTACAAAACAGGTATGGTTGAATTAAATCAATTTGGTCAGATTGAGAAGTTTTATCGATATCC
>CAZRYM010000126.1:0-6283 GCA_964604305.1 uncultured Thermotogaceae bacterium
TCTGATATTTCATAATTCTCACACTCCTTAATTACTCTAATAATGTTTAAATTGTTACTCTTTTCTTTAGACGTAATTTGTGGGGTTATATCTTTAAAAAAGGCTAAAACCCTAAAGGGCTTTAGCCTTTAAATATAAACTATTCACTTTCTATTCTACAGCTTAAAACAATAATTCTCCTCAGTTTATTTTCTCCAAAACAACCTGATCAAAATAAACGGTTGTTGGCTTTGCATTCTCGGTATTTCCCAGCAGGAAGATCAGCTTCGGAATGTCTGCAGCTTTTAGCGTAGCGTCAAAGCTGTATGTTTGCATTTCACTGTCTAAATCCGCCATCGTTTGGCCATAGACTGTCCAGGCTCCACCGTCTTGCTGGATCATGGCGATTATATCTCGAGGGTCGTCAGACCTGGCTTCAAAGGTGACTCTGTAATCGCCGGGATCCAGGTCCACATATTGAACAAACTGTACAGCCCAGGTTTGATTGCCAACGCTTGTGACCTCCATTTTAAATTCTTCGTTTACGACACCATACTCACCAACAGCGCCCCCTTCACCGGCCCATACAAACCAGTTATCCGGGTTCGTGTTCATATTATCCACAATATCAGTGTTGAAATCCCCATTGACCACTTGATTCTTGGTGTATTTGGGGCCTTCAATTTCTCCACCTCTTACCGCTTCATTATTGGCAGTTTTTTCAACTACATGGTAAGGTTCTTCCTGATCATCAATATACCAGCGGATTTCATTAACCGTCCATTCCAAGGTAAAGGTATGATATTCATCAACAAATGTTCCGGATTCCAACTGATAGTGCGGGGTGATGCCGTTACCACCAAAGTGATTCGGGCCATGAACGGTTCCATGAACCGTATCGACTTGCCCGGCGATGAATTCCATCATATCAATTTCTCCACATGCCGGCCATGGGTTTTCGTCAATATCAGAGCCCAGCAACCAAAAGGCGGGCCACAATCCCTGACCTTCAGGAAGCTTAGCTCGTATCTCTATTCTTCCATACTTGATATTCACTTTATCTTTGGTAATCATTCTGGTAGACGTGTAGTTATAACTTCCATATTGGTCACTGCGGGGTTCTTCTCTGACGGTGATGATTAAATGGTCGTCTTCTACCCTTGCGTTTTCCCCGTCTGTATAATACTGGAGCTCGTTGTTACCCCAACCGGGTATGCCTTCTTTATGGCCATTTCCAACTTCATATGTCCAGTAATCTTTGTTAACCGATTCTCCATCAAAGTCATCTTCCCATTTTAAGTATCCGGCCAGGTCATAAACCCTAATATAATCAATGAGCATTTCTTTAGGAAACGTTGTCTCTACCTTTCCACCTAAATTACCGCCAACGGCTACATTAAAGATAAAGAAGAAGTCTTTGTTATACACCCATTCTTTTTTAGGCGCTTCGGGAATTTCATCTGCAGCCACCTGGCCAATTTCCATCAGACGGATATTGTCCAACCAGATGGAACCGGTATCTTTCCCCAGTTGGAATTCAAATCTTGCCTTTTGATCAGTCTCTTGTGTCATGATGAATTCAAATTCAAAACGAGTCATCTCTTGAGAGAGATCAGCAACAAAGCCCCCTGTTTCTCCTCTTCCTGTATTATAGGGAGCCCAGCCTCTATCTGATGTTCCACCGATTTTAACTTCCAGTTCTCTCGATTTAGAAGCCTTGGCATCAAATTGAACCTTATATTTGTATCCTTCCTTTATTTCTATCGGTGCCTGTAAGAGCTGAATGGAATATGAGTTACTGCCACCATTAGCGATGGTTGTATTAAACATGCCATCAACAATCTCAGCTGAAGCAGAACCGGCGTTTTCTAAGAAAAGCCAGTTGTTTTCCGTTTCAAAGTTTCCTCCGCCGTTGTCTTTGACATCCTGCATAAAATAGAACATCTCTTCAAATTCAGAATTTCCCAACATACCATCCTCATTCCCTGCAGCGCTGACAATGGACAAAGTCAAAAGCAATACCAATACCAATGAAAGTTTTCTTTTAAATTTTTTCATTTGATCACCCTTTCTATTAAAGATTTTGGTGTCTCTTCTTCTGATAACTCTCTGTAATCGGGAGGAAGTTGTTTGTTTATAATAGAATTATAGCATATTAGGAGGTTTATCAGCCTGAGGCCTGTCACTCTGATAGATACATTTGCTTTTTCATAGCCAAGTTAGTTAAAAACAGAAGGAGCAGAAAAGGGTTAAATGGCATACTGCTTATCTAAAAACAGACTCAGGTGTCGTATGATGGTTGTGAGATAATGGACAGGGCAGATTCGTTTCATTAGAAGAAATTTTCAATTTTTTACTGCTTAACCTGATTTCTACCGTTTTCTTTTGCCAGGCTGAGGTTTTTATCTGCGATATTTAACAATTATTCGAAGGTTTTCTCCTGATCACTATTATAAGTAAAAAGTCATGATATGATAGCTTATGAGATGAGAGCATGCCCACTAAAAAAACACTGTTACGCTTGATGATTCTGTTGTTAAGGGGTTAGATGGCCTTGTAAAAAAGCATCACTACAAGAGTTGCAGTAAAGCGATTCAAACTGCCATTAACGAATATTTGAAAAAAACGGAGAAGCAGAAAATGTATGCTGAAATTGATAAACCGGATCGTGAAGAAGAGATGAAGGTTGCAGAAGAGTCTCATGAAGGTGTTAATGAGATATGGACCGATTATGAAAGGATTGAATGATGAGTGTAAAAAGAGAGTTGTTTATTGCCACACAGTTGTTTTCCTTTGAACCGTTTAAAGATGATGTCAAGGTATTTTTTGAAAAAATGGCATTTGCAAAAAAACAGATGCATTTAAGAGCTTTGATGATTGGTGCTAATTTGATGGGGGATGAGTTACACCATGTCATGGAGGTTTGTGACAAACTGGATATTGAAAAGTATCTCTGGTTTCCCCTTTTGGCAGATGTTCCAAAAGGTGTTGATATCTCTTCTTTAAAGCTTCAGGGACTGGGAGAAGAGGGTGATTCTTTTATTCTAAATGAACAAAAGGAGAGTGGGGAAGATTTTGGGTTTTTATGCCCTTTGAAAACTTTTAAAAGTTCCGAGTTGTTCAACTTTTACGAAGGGTATCTTGATAAGTATTCCTTCGACGGGGTTTTTCTGGACAAGATCAGATATCCCTCTCCGGCTAATGGTTTATCGAATTTGATGGGGTGTCAGTGTGAACAATGCCAAAAATTATATGCTGATAACAACTTGAAACCAGCTGAGTTGTTTCGTGAGTTATTGAATCAAATAAGCGAAGCCGGTTCGGCTAAAGAATTAGAAGGTATCTTTCAAGAGAAGTCTCCAGAACTGAAGGCCTTTTATACATTAAGAGAAATGATTGTCAAACAACTTGTTTCAAAGTATATTGACGCTGCCGGAAAAAGGAATCTAAAGGTTGGCATCGATTTGTTTACACCTTCTCTGGCTTCCGTTGTGTCTCAGGATTATCAAGGGTTGGCGAAGAGGGCAGATTGGGTGAAACCCATGCTTTATCTTAAAACAATGGGACCGGCGGGTCTTCCTATGGAATTTTCATCACTTGTAAAAATAATCAAGGGTATCAATACAGCCTTAACAGAGACTGACATCATTCAATTTTTTTCCGGGAGTTTGTCTATTCAACTTCCTGAGTCACTGAAAGCAATAGAAAATACAGGGTTGAGTTTCGACGTGTTTTCAGATGAGATTAAAAAGGCTGAAAATTGGATCAACAACGGAAATATCAACATATATCCCGGTTTTGAAGCGGTTAAGTTCCCACCAATCTGTGATATGAGCGAAAAAGGGGTTAAGCACTATCTGAAGCAAGTTGAACGGAATGATTTGAAAGGATTTGTCCTTTCTTGGGATATTTCAAAAATCCCTGAAAGTCATATTGAACAAATCAGCTTTTAGATAGTTCATTTAGCCTTTTCCTGTCCATAAAAATTCTTCCTTTATCTCAAAATAATAACATACTGATGTATAAAAATGACAATTTTTTGATAGTTTTTGGACTGCGATGCATAAAACTTTGGATTTCTACATAAAAAAGGTATACAATTAAGATATAAAGAGAGGTGATGTGATGATAGAGCGTCCGGAATATATGAAAAAACTAATGGATTTTCGGGATATGCAAATTATTAAAGTGATAACCGGGATAAGAAGGTGTGGTAAATCCACATTGCTTTTGATGTTCCAGGAGTATTTGAAAAAAAGCGGTGTCAAGGCAAAGAATATGATTGCCATCAATTTTGAAGATTTGGCTTATTCTCAGTTGACAGATTTTCAAAAATTGTACAAGTATATCAACGAAAGGATCAATGATAAGGAAAGATTTTATGTTTTTTTGGATGAGATTCAAGTTGTAGATCAGTTTCAAAAAGTTGTAGACAGTCTTTTTTTGAAGGACAACGTTGATATTTACATCACAGGTTCAAATGCTCAAATGCTTTCAGGGGAAATTTCCTCGCTTTTATCCGGACGTTATGTTGAAATAAAAATGCTTCCCCTTTCCTTTAAAGAATATGTCAACACTCGAACAGATCAAAGCAATTTAAGCAGGCTCTATCGTGATTATCTTCAGAACAGCTCCTTTCCTTTGAGTTTACAGATGAAAACTCCTGAGCAGGTCAATGCTTATTTACAGGGTGTATACAATACGGTGGTGATGAAAGATATCATCACTCGAACAAGAATCGCAGATCCTATGATGCTTGAAAGTGTCATTCAGTTCGTCTTTGATAATATCGGTAATATGCTTTCCACAAAAAAAATAGCGGATACCATGAAATCCTTCGGCAGGAAGATAGATGTTCGAACGGTTGAATCCTATCTCAATGCATTGATGAATGCCTTTATTGTCTATCAGGCAAAACGTTATGATTGTAAAGGAAAACAGTATTTAAAGACACTTGAAAAGTATTATGTAGTAGATATTGGTTTGAGATATAATTTACTGGGGTATCGAACAGCTGATGTTGGCCATATCCTGGAAAATGTTATATATCTTGAATTGATTCGAAGGGGTTATAAGGTTTATGTAGGAAAAGTGGGAGAGCTTGAAATTGATTTTGTCGCTGAGAATCAGAAGGGAATCAATTATTTTCAGGTTGCTGCAACCGTGAGAGAGAACCATACCCTTGAAAGAGAATTACGCCCCTTAAAGAAACTCAATGATTCCTACCCCAAACATATTCTGACTCTGGATGATGATCCTCCTGCCGATTATGAGGGGATAACCGTTTATAATGCCTTGGAATTTTTGATGGGATAGCTATACCCCCTCAGCAGACCACTATGGAAGTTGATAATTAACGCATCCTACGATTGTTTCATCCCATCATTACACTCAAGAGCATCAAGGCGGCAGAGATAAGGTTGATGATCGTAAAGATGGTTTTTAAATTCCTGGGTTTACTCTTAACAGCAAGTCTGCTACCTATAAGGCCGCCTATTAAAGCGATTCCTGCAATTGGTAATGATATGAGAGGATCAAAATTTCCATTCAGACTGTGCCCCATCAGTCCCATCAATGCGGTTACTGCAACCATTGCTGAAGATGTTCCCACGGCTATTTCCATGGGTACACCGCAGGCGAGGACCATGAGGGGTATCTTGAATGTTCCTCCGGAAATGCCGATCATACCGGCAAAAAAGCCAACTGAAGCCGTGATGGGGATCGCCAGCCATAAATTGACGACATAACTGTGTTTGCCGAATGTTCGCTTCCAGAAGCCAAAACGGTGAGGCTTTTTGATATCCCGCTCTTTTACGGGGAGAAACATGAATAAAGAAACCAGTACGAGTAAAACCGAAAAGATAATCTTCATGGTATTACCGGAAAATTCTCCGGCCACATACCCTCCAACAAATGCCATGATATCGGTTGGAGGGTCAATGATTAAAGCTAATTTCCAGTCGACCTTTTTATGTTTATGAAAGATCAGCAAGGCAACAACGGATGTAAAAAGCATCGTTAATTGGGAGGTGCTGGCGGCATAATGCATTGAAATCCCGGCTGCTGCCATGGCCAAGATATAAAAGTTTCCGCCACCCTTTCCAACCATGGACATGAAAAAGGCGATAACAAATATTCCGATTCCAAGTATGATGAACGTCAGCACAGGAACAACCTCGTCAATTCTGTCATTACGGTTTTTCCTGTCCTTTTATATTCCCTTCATCATCTGTGATAAAAGTACCTTTAGTACTGTCTAAAATGACATATTGATTCCCCCAGGGATCTTTCACGACTGCACATT
>CAZRYM010000127.1:0-6233 GCA_964604305.1 uncultured Thermotogaceae bacterium
AAGATTAAAAAGATTAATCCAAAACCTATAAACATACCATAATTTCTAAGAATAAACATCATTTTTTTCATAATCAGTCTCCCATCGCAAAATTTACTATTTTTTCCTGTGTCAAGTCTTTATTTTCCAAAATTGTTTTCACTTGTCCTTCACGCATAACGGCAATTCTGTTTGAAACCTTTAAAACCTCCGGTAATTCAGAAGAGATCATGATGATGGCGTAACCGTTTTGAGCCAGATCAACCAATAAATCGTATATCTCGTCTTTCGCCCCTACATCAATTCCCCGTGTGGGTTCATCAAAGATGAGGATTTTAGCTTTACTCCCCAAAGCTTTTGAAATAACCACCTTCTGCTGATTACCTCCGGAAAGATTTTTGGCCTGTGCTCTTTCAGAACTGCATTTTATCCTTAATTTTCCTATATACTCCTGAGATATGTTCCTTTCCATTGCCTTGCAAAGAGATATTCTTTTGATAATCGTTTTGAGATTTGTCAACGTGATGTTATGCATGACATTCATACACAGCACAAGTCCTTCTCCCTTACGATCTTCGCTTAAATAAATAATCCCTTTTTTCAAAGCCTGTACAGGCGATTTAAAGTCAACCGGTTGACCGTTCAGTTTAACCTCTCCACCGGTTTTTTCGATGCACCCCACAATTGTTTTCATGACCTCTGTTCTGCCCGATCCTACTAGCCCGGCAAAGCCCAGAATTTCCCCTTCCTTCAAATCGAAAGAGGCGTCTATTACCTTCTCTTTTGCTGAAAGATTTTTAACTTCAAGAATTACCTTACCGGGCTCTTTGGGTATCTTTCTGATGTTTTCATCAATATTTCTGCCGGCAATTAACTTGATTAATTCATCTCTATCCGTTTTTTTTGCATCTACGGTATCGATGTATTGGCCATCTCTTAAAACGGTACACCGGTCTCCTATCCGCTTGATCTCTTCCATTCGATGAGAAATGTATATGATGGCCTGTCCTTGTTTTTTAAGTTTTTCGATCAGGTCAAACAACCGATCAACATCTTCCTGAGCAAGTGTGGCAGTGGGTTCATCAAAGACCAGAATTTTCGTATCCTCAGATAAAGCCTTGGCAATCTCAAGCAGCTGCATCTCGGCAACACTAAGGTCTTTAACCTTGGTTTGTGTTTTTTTCTTCAAACCAACCTTTTCCAATATCTTGGCTGCTTCCTGATGGGTTTTTTTCCAGTCAATGACGCCTGATTTTTTTCTGAATTCATTCCCCAAAAAGATATTTTCTGCTATACTGAAATAAGGATTTAGATTAAATTCCTGATAGATAACGCCCACACCGAGTTCCATGGCATGTTTCGGATTTCTTATTTCAGTCACTTTTGAATCAAAAATGATTTCTCCTTCGTCTTTTATATAAGCTCCGGATAAAATCTTTATCAAAGTAGATTTTCCGGCACCATTTTCTCCCAAAAGAACATGAACTTCGCCGGGTTTTAGGTTGAAATTGATTTTATCCAGAGCAAGAACGCCGGGAAATCGTTTAGTTATGTTTTTCATTTCTAAAATGTATTTCTCTTCAGGTGGCATTTGATATCCTCCCCCCAATGTGTTGGGTATATTTTGCCATTTATTGTATCTTAGTGGTAAGATTCTATCATTTAATTTGGCAGTTGTCAATCAAAACAAACGTGTAAAAATGAGAGAATCTTAAAGAAACTCTGATAACCGAGCACATAATCCGGTTATTTCAAAGATATTCTCTGATTTTCATGAATTTTCGGATATTTTTCATTTGACAACATATTGTCATGATGCTATAATCAAATGAGAATATATAAGCAGGTGATCGTATGTCTCTTTCTAAAACAGAAAGACAGCAAAAAATGCTCAAATTACTGGAAAACCATCATAAAATGACACCTGAGGATTTCTCGGAAATCTTGGACGTTTCCATGACGACCCTCAGAAGAGATTTTAAAGAGCTTAAAGAGCGAGGGGATATATTTGTGGGATATGGGTTCGTACAAACAAAGAATACCCTTCAATCTGACAGTAATATGAATAAATCTTTCTTAAACAGATTGTCTGAAAACAACGAGAGAAAGAAAGTCGTCGTTCAAAAGGCACTGGAATTTGTTAAAGAAGATGATCTTATTTTTATCGGAGAAGGTTCCACTTGTTATATGTTCACAAAACTCTTGATTAAAAACTTCTCCACTCTTAAGATCATCACGAATGGATTATACGCATTAAACGCATTATCTAAGGCGAAAGATTTTGACGTTGAAGGCATCGGAGGAACTTTATTAACGGATTTTAATTCATTTGTTGGCCCAAAGGCTGAACATATGGTAGAAGATATCTATGTGGATAAATTCTTTTTCTCCTGTGGTTCCTATCGGGATGGCACTTATGAATTGAGTCCCTTCACTGCCAGCTTAAAGAGAAAGGTCTTAAATCGATCAAAGTCTCATTTTTTGCTTATTGATTCAAACAAACTGGAAACAATCGCACCCTTTTATACCGCGAAACCTGAAGAAATCGATAGAATAATTATGGATGATGATATTTTGGAGAACAAGGTGAACAAAACAGTTGGGAAAAACCCGGAGGTGTAGTATGAACGATAGAACGTCTCGATTAAGAGAAAAATTGATGGATACCCAGCCATACATATGCCCTGAAAGGGCCGTGATTTTTACCGGCGTCATGAAAGAAACCGAAGGAGAACCCATAGCCATTCGCAGGGCAAAGGGATTTGCAAAGGTTCTTGAAGAAATGTCGCTGGTTATAGGAGAAGACGAATTGATTATCGGTAATCAAGCCAGTAAACCTAAAGCCTCTCCTATTTACCCGGAATATTCCATTAATTGGTTAAAAGAAGAATTTGAGGGTAAACCCTATAAATTTGATGAAAGACCCGGTGACAAATTTTATTATACCGAAGAAACAAAAACTAAGATCTTGTCCTTGTTGGATTACTGGGAAGGCAAAACGGTTTACGAGAACTTGAGAAAGAATTTACCCCAAAACATCAACGACGCTTGGAATTCAGGAATCATTGACGATACCTGGGTTTCTTCAGCCGGTTTGGGGAATTTATTAGTTGATTTTGACTTGGTTTTAAAGGAAGGACTGGAAGGGGTCATTGAAAAGGCTCAAAACAAAAGAGATTCCCTTGATCTCACCCTGCCGGATGTTATTAAAAAGGCATGGTTCCTGGATTCAGTTATCATCGCCTTAAACGGTGTTATTTCATTCTCAAAACGCTTAAGCGCCAAATGCTCTGAATTGGCAGCAAAAGAACAAAATCCCAAAAGAAAAAAAGAACTTGAGCAAATGGCATCCATCTCTTCAAAGGTACCGGAAAAACCTTCCGGAAGCTTCTGGGAGGCCCTTCAAGCCACTTGGATTGTCCTCCTTGCTCTGCATCTTGAATCCAACGGACATGCCATTTCCCTTGGACGATTTGACCAATACATCAACCCCTATTTAGAAAAGGATTTGGCCGAGGGAACCATAACTCGTGAAGAAGCACTGGAATTGACAGAGATGTTTTTCATTAAAACAAACGAATTGAATAAATTAAGATCTTGGCCGGACACCGCCTTTTTCCTGGGTTATCAGATGTTTGTCAATATAGCTGTAGCCGGACAAACAGCAGATGGCAAGGATGCCATTAACGAAACCTCCCATTTGGTTGTCGAGGCCTGTGCAAACCTAAGACTCTTTACCCCATCGGTTTCAGTAAAGGTATTTAAGGATACGGACCAGACATTCATTGAGAAGTCCGTTAAAGCCATGAATGAACACAAGGGTGGACAGCCTGCCTTTTACAACGATGAAGCGTTTATGGACATTCTGGCAAATATGGGCGTGGACAAAGAAGATCGACACAACTGGGCACCGGTCGGTTGTATAGAAGCGGGTATCCAGGGAAAATGGGATTACGCGGCAAAAGGTCCTTGGTTGAACGTGGGGAAGGTCCTTGAAATCACATTACACGGCGGGACAGATCCTGAAACCGGTATCACTTATTTGAAACAGGATAAGGATTTGCTTGATTTTGAATCGATGGACGATTTGTTTGATGCCTTTAAAAAACAGCTTCATTATTTTATGGAACTTCAGGTCATCACCGAACATATAAATGATGAAATACACAAAACCAACGATATCAACGCCTTCCGATCTTCATTGGTTGAAGATTGTATCCAGCGGGGAAAAGCGCTGATTGAAGGGGGCAGCAAATACTCTGCCGATGGCGGGCCAACAGCCGGAACAATATCATCTGCCGATGCTTTGGCAGCCCTTGAGGAAGTCGTATTCAAAAACAACCTGATTTCAAAAGAACAAATGCTACACGCCTTAAAAACAAACTTTGAGGATATGGCCACAACACCCACAGGTGAAGAAATCAGACAATTGATTTTAAACAAGGCGCCCAAATTTGGAAATGACAACGATGAAGCAGATAAATGGGCCGTTAAACTCACTGACTATATCGGATCAACTTATCAGAAGGATTTCAAAAACTCCAGATACGGCAAAGGTCCAAAACCATGTTGTTATGCCTACAGCCAAAGCCCTGTGACCGGTAATATTGCTTTTGGTTCTTTCATCGGAGCACTTCCCAACGGTAGAAAAAAGGGTGAGGCTGTCAACAATGGTGTATCCCCGGATACCGGTGCGGAAAAACAAGGCCCCACTGCCGCCATCAATTCGGTGGGTAAACTGCCGAGTATTTGGTTCCAAAAAGGCGCCATCTTTAACGTCCGGTTGTCAGAAAATTCTGTCTCCACGGAAGAAGGTGCCAAAAGAGTGGCAAGTCTGGTCAAAGTCCTCTTTAAAAAGAACGGCATACACATACAGTTTAACGTTGTGGGAAATGAAACCTTGAGAGAAGCCCAGGAAAATCCGGAGCAGTACAAAGATTTGATGGTAAGAGTCTCCGGATACAGTGCCTTTTTTACACCACTTGATCCCAAGGTTCAAGAAGATATTATTAAACGGGTGGAATTTCAACTTTGATTAGACAAAAAAACACGGCAACCATATTTGAAATCGAGAGATACGCAACAAAAGACGGCCCAGGAATTCGAACGGTTGTGTTTTTTAAAGGCTGTAATCTAAGATGTGCCTGGTGTCAAAACCCTGAATCACATAGATTCCAGAAAGAGATCATGTACTATGCCAATTCTTGTGCAGAATGTGGTAAATGTATGAACCTTTGTCCAAATGACGCCATACGACATGATAAAGAATATGGTTTCATATCTGATCCTGAAAAGTGCACATCTTGCGGAGTATGTGTAGACCAGTGTATTTACGGAGCAAGAGCTTTAATGGGGACAGATTATACACCTCATGAGCTATTTGACATTGTGAAAAGGGATTTGGACTTTTATGACGAATCAGGCGGTGGAATCACCGTATCCGGTGGTGAACCTCTACTCAATCCCGATTTCTTGATTGAATTCTTCAGATTATGCAAAACGGTGGGAATCCACATAACAATAGAAACAGCGGGTAATGTTCCATGGGAAACATTTCAGAGTATTTTACCAACAACCGATCTGTTTTTTTTCGACATCAAGCATTTTGATGATGATATTCACAAATTTTGGACAGGGGTCAGTAACAAAACTATTTTAAAGAATTTGGAAAAGCTATCCAAGAATACTAAAAACATTATCATCAGAATACCCGTAATACCGGGCGTCAATGATACCGAAACTGTTCAACAAAGCATCTATTCCTTTATAAAGAAACTTGGCCTCCAAGAAGTAGAGTTGCTACCGTATCATAGACTGGGTTTAAGCAAATATAACGGGTTGGGCAGACCTTATAAATTAAAGACCGTAGAATCACTGGAATTACAAGACCTGGACGCATTCGTGAAAATCGGCAAACAGCTTGGTTTAACAATCAGAGCAGGCGCTATTTAGGGCTTGCTGAATAACTCAGAGCCCTTACTAATATAGACTTACAGCGTTTTTTTGTCTGTCTAAGTGCAAGGTTTTTTAAGGAAATTGGCGAAAAACCAAGCAGTTGGCCTTGAAAAACAGGCCTTGAAGTTTTTGAGAAACAAAACTTCACTTTTGACTATAGGCGGGAAATTCCCCCATTGGGGGGGGAGGGCCGCTTGCGGCGGGGGGGGTCTAAACACTCTAACGGGAACATCACTGTTATTGTCATTCTCCCAATAACCCCCTCCACCCCCTGCGGGGGCACCTCCCCCAAGGGAGGA
>CAZRYM010000128.1:0-6216 GCA_964604305.1 uncultured Thermotogaceae bacterium
AAAAAAATCAAAAAAGAGAGATGCCACTCTCTTTTTTGATCATTTAGAAAAGAAAAACAAAGGAACTTATAAATTAAGACGGGTGATTTCAAAAAAGCCCGTCTTTATTACTATATCACTGAATCAAACATATTCCCCTCATTTGGGGAAAAACCGTTTTCAGTGTTATATCTGGCAGTCGAGGGATGATTGTGTTCTGATTTGGAATGAGATTCCACCGTTCGTGTTTCTCCACCGGACACATATGTTCTACCACACTCGGGACAGGTGGAAACAAATATTCTCACGGATGCGCTGATTAACTCACTACCTTCCTGATTTGTTCTGCTTTTTGCCTCTTGAACATGCTCCTGTTCGTGAGCGGATACGACGGAGAAGGCATTATCCGGAGAAATATGTGCGGCATTCTTAAAAGAAACACCGGCATCTGTAGATTGATCCTGGTACTTTCGATTGGCGCATGTAGAACACTCAACAACCCCAATCTTTTTTGCATATTTCACCAAGGGGTCTGTCGAATTCGCTCCCTTTAAATCGTGAGATTTTGCGTATTCGATTAACTCATCAAGATTTTTGGGCTTTTCAGCACCTACAGACTCAACAGGTTGCAAAGTCCTTGTATCCTGTCGGGTATGCTGAACAGGAGTATGAGCCTCAGGTATGCGATTATTATGATAAAACGCTGTATTTACAGTCTGAGATGGATCTATTCTCATCATTAAGCCGCCTTCTTATGAATATTTAATTATAACATGTTTTTCTGAGAAATATCAACTGTACAATAAAGCGTGGAGTTTTTACCGTAGGTAAAACACTCCAAGGTTAAGCTTGCTTAACCGGCCAATCTGTCTTTTTTGATCCCACACAGGCGTAGCCTTACAGTTTATTGGTAAACAATTGATGAATCTCTTACCCTAATTTCTTTCTTCTCCTCTTGGCAAGCAAATACCAATATCCAAACAAGAAAAAAGCGTAAACGACTAATCCCAAGAATGTATATAAATACATCATGGTATTGCCCTCACGCAAACCGATGGGCGGCAGACTTAATAGTGCCATTAGGGGGAACCCAAAGAGTATGGCGAAACCGCTGCCAAAAATCATGTTTTCCGGGGCACCGCTTTTCATAAGCGGGTCCACTTCTCTTAAGAGTGCCATACCCGTTGAAATAGTTCCGGTGAGATGCCCGAAAAATCCGATGGTATTTGCCAATCGGTGTTCTTTCATCGTTTTGCGCACGATAAAGGATACGTAGAAGAAGGTCAGTATACCGCCTGCAAATGTGATGAAGAAAATGGACCAGAAAGATTCAGCAATTCGTTCAAAGGTTACCGCGCTGATTGAAGCGGCTACCATGAAGTCGAAGACAAATCCTGCGATACGTTGAAGCAGGAAATTATTCAGGTATTTTTCCTTTGCAATGCCTTTTTCATGTGCCTTGTTGTATATCCTTCTTAAAGCTATGGCCAAGATAGCACCAAAGACAAAGTGGAAACCCCACAGTACCGTTCCGAGGCTTTCGCCAAATGTTCCCAATTGTGCCAGGATGAGATTTAAGCCGCCGAGAAGCAAGTATACAGAGGCATATACGATTCCCACAAAGACGAACTGGATGGTAAGCCCATCCATGTCAGAAAATTCAAAATCCTTGACTACAATGGATTTTTTCTCTTCAAAGTCTATGTGCTCGTATTTTTTTCGTTTGTTTTTCAACAGGATATTCAGAATAATGATTCCGCCAACAGTGGCCCATCCAAAGCCTGCAGCAGCTATAGCAAGGCCGATTGCTCCTCCATTGGCCATTCCAAGTTGTTCCCATTGATTACCGATAGAAAAGGCTTGACCGGGCCCTTGCCCAAATCCCAGGGGAAGAATCAGACCCATTACAGGGAAGACGTTTTTATCCGCAAGGCTCCAGAGAAAAGACATGGCAAAACCAAATATACCTTGAATGAGATAGGTCGTTACAATAATGAGGCCGGCATTCAAGGAGTTCCAATCCTTTTTTCTCTTCTCGGGGTTTCTCAAACTAAGACTGATAAAGCCAATGGCCATCAAATGATAAATAATCCCACCTAAGGTGTCCGGATCAAGAGGCAGCAATTTCAAAAGGTTTGGCCCAAGAATCAAGCCGAAAAACCCCGCAATGATTGAATTGGGGATCAGATATCTCTTAAAAATAGGGAAAAGTCGCTTGATCAAAACAGCCAAACCAAATAAAATCAATATGTATATAACATCGTCAATCTCCTGCCAGTACATTATTTCACCCCCAAGGATTTAAGAACGTTGAAGAGAAGAAGCGAATCATCAGCCGTTCTTATGCGTATCAGTTTTTCTTCGTATAAAAATTCCAGAATAGTAGAAACAAAGGTGTTCAGTCCCCTTATTTTGTCTAGCTGGAATGTAACTTCATTAAAAATCAAGCTGTTGCTGTTGATAATGAGTGTTCCCCGTTCTTTCTTTTCTCTGATTTTTCTTTCTTTACCCCAAATCTTTATTGAGGCTTTTTCAAAAACCAACCTGTCAATATTATATTCCAGCCAATCGCTGAGTTTTTTCCTCTGATCAGACAAAATGTCACTCACCGGAAACTGACCAATGCGTCCGTTTTCTTTCACTTGAACTTTATAATCACAAGAGGAGCAGAAAACATCGTTTCCTTTTCCCCGAATAGTCCTATAACTGCCACAAGCAGGACAAAACCACATGATCCTTTCCACACCGTGAGCTTTTTTGGATCCTTTGTACAAATAGCCTTTCTCCTCTTGCCATTTCCAGTCTGATACTTTCAGAGATTCCAGTGCTTGTGAATCCTGATGTGTTTTAACGATCAGCTCGATGGGTCCTTTTCTTCTTTTTCTGGCCCACCTGGGATTGACCAGATAGCCACCGTTGATAGAGCAGGTAACAATGGGAACATTCACTTTATCCAAAAGTTTTGCCGTTCCTCCAAAAGCCTCCTGGCTTTCTCCCGTCCAGGTTGCGACGCCTTCAGGGAAAATTCCCACGATTCTTCCCGCTTTCAACCATCGGAAAATCCCAATGACAGTCCTCATGTCACTGGTTGATTTCTGTTTCGGAATATGGTCTGCCCACCTTAAAACAAGTCCAACAATTGCGTTCTGAAAAGCGGCATTACCAATTACAAATGATACCGGTTTTCCAATTTTTGAAAGCAGGAAAAAAGGGTCTATGTTTTGTGTATGATTTGCCAGTAAAAGAAAGGGGGGGGCCGGAAAGGTCCCATCAACCCGAATATCATAACGCATCTTAATCCAGACCTTCATTCCGGGTAATCCTATCTTCCATAAAAGTTTTGTTCTTTTTCTCAAAGCTGTCTCCCTTTACTTGTGAGTCGTCAGTTACTTGGATATGAGGTGTATCAACATTGATTTGTACTATTTAGTATACCAAATACGTGTAAAAAATACCAATTATGTCATACTTGACAAAAACGATCGCCCTTTTTTCAGGATGATCATATGTTAAAATTGAATAAATAACATCACGGGGAGGAAGAACATGAAAAAAACGAACATTTCAGAAGCGATGACAATCAGATTGCCAGATGATTTGCCGGAGCCGGTCCATTTTGAAGAAGGGATTCGTAGGGCTCCCAGGCGGGAATTGACCCTTAACAACAGAGAGATGAAGCTGGCATTAAAAAATGCCCTCAGGTACATTCCCGAACATTTGCATGAGCAGATTGCACCGGAATTTTTGAAAGAGTTAAAGACCATGGGAAGGATATACGGATACAGGTACAGACCTAAGGGCCGTTTGTATGGCAAGCCCATCAACGAATACAAGGGAAACTGCATCGAAGGGAAGGCCTGCCAGGTAATGATTGACAACAATCTGGACTTTGATATTGCCCTCTATCCTTACGAACTGGTCACTTACGGAGAAACGGGACAGGTTTGCCAGAATTGGATGCAGTACCGATTGATCATGGAATATCTTCAGGTGTTAACCGATGAACAGACTTTGGTGGTAGCCTCAGGCCATCCTTTGGGACTTTTTCAGTCTCACAAGTCCAGTCCCAGAGTAATCATTACCAACTCTCTTATGGTGGGTTTGTTTGACGATCAGGATAACTGGCACAAGGCAACGGCCATGGGAGTAGCCAATTACGGACAAATGACGGCAGGCGGCTGGATGTATATAGGACCCCAGGGAATCGTTCACGGAACATTCAACACCATTCTCAATGCCGGAAGAAAGCAGCTTGGTGTTCCCAAGGATGAAGACCTGAAAGGCCACATCTTTGTTTCATCAGGGCTTGGTGGTATGAGTGGGGCACAGGGAAAAGCAGTCAAGATCGCAAACGGTGTGGGAATCATCGCCGAAGTTGATTTGTCAAGGATAGAAACAAGACGCAAACAGGGATGGATTGATGAAATATACGACAATCCGAAAGAAGTTTTCGAAAAAGCTCAAGCCTATGCAAAAGAACTAAAGGCAGCTTCATTGGCTTTTTACGGAAATATCATCGATTTACTTGAGTATGCTGTAAAGAACGATGTTCACATAGAGATGCTTTCCGATCAAACGTCATGTCATGTGCCCTACGATGGGGGATACTGCCCTCAGGGATTAACATTTGAAGAGAGAACAGCCATGCTTTCTGAGGACAAGAACGGATTCATTAACCGTGTAAATGAAAGCCTGATCAAACACTATCAACTGATTAAAAAGCTGGTAGATCAGGGGACTTACTTCTTTGATTACGGTAACAGCTTCATGAAAGCCGTATTTGATGCCGGGGAAAAGGCCATTGCAGCCAATGGAACGGATACCTCCGAGGGCTTTATCTTCCCCTCATACGTGGAAGATATCATGGGCCCCATGCTTTTTGATTACGGGTACGGACCTTTCAGATGGGTATGCTTGAGTGGAAGACATGAAGACCTGATCAAAACCGACAAGGCTGCCATGAACTGTATCGATCCCAATAGAAGAGGTCAGGACAGGGATAATTATATATGGATTCGCGATGCGGATAAAAACAAACTGGTTGTTGGTACTCAAGCGAGAATTCTCTATCAGGATGCCCTTGGAAGAAGAGATATTGCCTTGAAATTCAATCAAATGGTGAGAGATGGCGAGATTGGTCCCATCATGTTGGGCAGAGACCATCACGATACAGGCGGAACCGATTCTCCCTACAGAGAAACCTCGAACATCAAAGACGGCAGCATGATCATGGCAGATATGGCCACCCATTGCTTTGCCGGAAATGCCGCCAGAGGAATGAGCTTAATTGCCCTGCACAACGGAGGCGGTGTGGGAATCGGAAAGGCCATCAACGGAGGGTTTGGCCTCATCCTGGACGGCAGTGAACGGGTGGACAACATCATCATGAAAGCCATTCCCTGGGACGTCATGGGCGGAGTCGCCAGACGCGCCTGGGCCAGAAACGAACATTCCATAGAAACAGCAGCGGAATACAACAAGGCAAATAAAGGACAAGACCACATTACATTACCGTATGTGGCCGATGATGGATTGATTGAGAGATTGGTTAATTAATGAAGATGCCGTAAAACCACAAAATATAAAGTAAAACGCAACTGTTTTTGTAGAGGAGCACCTGTGTGTGGTCAGAGGAGACATTGCCCTTGGAGTGTTTTCCCTCCGGGAAAAACACCACCCGCCTTGGTAGGGGCGGACCGATGTGTCCGCCCGGTTTTAGGAGAGGAAATGCAAAAAAAGAATATTGAAAAATCAAAAAGAAAAGTTATCAGATTACCGAATTACGATTATTCTCGAAATGGATTGTATTTCCTAACGTTATGTACACAACAGAAAAAGCAGTTATTTGGTTATATTATTGACGAGAAAATGTATTTAAACCAAGCTGGTAAAATGATTGATTATTGGTTTTATGAAATTCAAAAACATTTTGAAGAGACCAAATGTATCGCAAATCAGATTATGCCAAATCACTTTCACTGTATACTTAAAATTGACGACAAAAAAAGCGGGCGGACACACCGGTCCGCCCCTACGTTGTATCACATATTACAATGGTTTAAAACGATGACAACGAATGAATATATAAAAAATGTTAAAAACAATAACTGGCCACGTTTTGACAAAAAAATTTGGCAAAGGTCTTATTACGAACACATCATAAGAGACGAAGAAGAATTTGAGCACGCGGTATTGTATATCCAAAGAAACCCCGAAAGATGGGTTAAGGATGAATAC
>CAZRYM010000129.1:0-6200 GCA_964604305.1 uncultured Thermotogaceae bacterium
CTTCTTAAAAAGTAGATTCCTGCACGTGCTGTATCATCCACACAAGTAATCCCTTCTCCAGGTGCTTCAGCATGAACAAATTCCCCGCCTTTTGTGTCCGCATAAATCACATAACCAATAGCTTTATCGTCTCCTATTTGAAATTCTTTTCTTAAAAACATCAGATGGTTTTCATACTGATCTATTTGTAAATCCACATTTTTATTTGAAAACGATAATGAAAAACCTATCATTAATAGCATTAAAACAAGTATTCCTTTGGATATCTTATTTGCCATGATTAAGCACCACCAATTATAATGAGGGTTATTCATATAATTATTATCACTTCAATGAACAACCCCCGATTAAGATGTTAGAGATTTTATTTGGTCATATAAACAGAATCAATCTCAATCGCTCTTTTTTCAAGGTATTCAATTGCTTCTGCTTTTGTTTCAAATTCCTCTAAACCATATATTCTTCTGAATACAACATTATCACCAGGGAAGAAATGTTCAACAGTATCTACTGCATCGGTTGTTATATATCCTTCAGTGGCTTCAAATGCGTTAAATTCTCCGGGCATCCATCTGAAAATTCCATCTCTGAATTCCCTGCTCTCATAAACCCAGATATTTCCCATAACGAAATCGTAAAAACCTGATGAAACAACAGGTTTTCCCATGGATAAAGCATAGGCACAAGCATTAAGCGTCTCAGAATAATTAGCTCTCCACGCTTCGGGTGAAGAGAAAATATATGTGGCTCCCCACCATAATGGTTTCATTGAATCAAGTGCATCGAAAACAATATAAGGTTTGCCGTTGACGTATTCGATTGCATCTCTTTCAAACCAATAATCAAACGGTGTTATGTTTAATTGTTCTGCAAAGACTAACCTCCTGGGAAGCGGCATCATATGCTTGGTTGTTTCAGTATCAATGTTGGTAAGAGCCTTAGTTGACATCATTTGAAGTTTCATCAAATCTGCATAAGAGTCGAAGACAACATTTGTTTCTACAAACGTTTCACCGTTAGCTAATACCATTGTTATGACAATCTGATGTACTCCAATAAATGTTTGTGATTCCAAATCGGTAACAAACGTAGCACCTACAGGACCATTTCCAGCAATTCTAAGTGAATTGACTTTGAAATTATAGGAAGTTTTCTCTTCGTGTTTATTCCCCAAATCGCCGTCTGCCCAATAAGTACTACCTTTCCATCCGGCAATTCTAAGAATTCCCAGTTCATTGTAGGCAGCTTCTTCATGTCCCTTATAGTTGACATAATTAGCAAAACCATGATTATCGATTTTTACGTCACTAATCAATTCTCCACCTGAAACGAAATATTCCCCATCTTGCTCCGTAATTTTTAAAACAGAATCATATTCAGTTGGATAAATTGACCAATCATCACTGATCACTATTTTGCACTGTTCTTCCATAAAAAAACTGATTTGATCGTGAGCAGACAGTTTTCCATCTCCATCCAAGTCATCAATTTGATGTTCAATGATATTTCCCTCTAAATCTTGAACTGAAATTGAATCCCAATTTGCATCAAAATCCTCAGGTACAATTTCCAATAGCTCATACATAAACAACCCGTAAGGAAGCGGTTTTCCTGTCATTGGTTGTGCGTTAAATTGAACCTCAAAAGTATCTGCAAATACAAAACCCATGAACAAGACTAATAACACTGTTAGAATAACTCTTCCTTTCATTGCATATTCCTCCTTTTTCAGATAATTTTTCGATTTTATATGTAAACGCTTTCATAACAATACAATCATATATCCTTTTCTAGAGATAAACAAACCTGATAAAGAGTGATCTCAGCTGAAATGACTTTGTTTTGAAGAGTAAAAGTGATTATCCTCACGATTTCTAAGAATATTTGGTTTTTTCTAACTATAAGGATAAAACAATTAGTATTAGATAGAATACCCAAGTAATTCTTAATAAATATAAATAATAGTAATCTAATAGAGAATATCTGAAGAAAACCATTGAATTTCGACTCTCTTCAAAGTAGCAAACTCCTTAAATGGTCTGTATAATTATGTAAACGCTTACATTTTAATGGAGGTTTCAATGTCAAGTATTGTAGAAGTGGCAAAATTAGCAGGTGTTTCAACAGCAACGGTTTCAAGGGTTATTAGTGGAAAAGGTTATGTATCCGAAAAAACCAGAAAAATGGTTAATCAAGTAATTGAAGAGTTAGGCTATAAACCTTCAAAGACGGCTTCTGTATTAGCGAGAAGAAAGAAGCATAAAATTGCCGTTGTTTTTAGTCAAAGGATAATCAATCTGGAAAAAAAGCAATCCCGTTTTTTTGAAAGCGACGGATTTTATTCAATCGTTTATAAGGGAATAAAAGATAAGACAGATAAATACGGTATGGACTTGGATATTCATGTCTTGGAGAAACAATCAAACCCACTTCGTGATAATTATGACGGCTTCCTGTTAGTAGGTGGTGATTTCACAATAGAAGATGTTGAGAAATATAAGGCTTCTAACAAACCTTTCGTGTTAATCGACCAACATTTAAAGGGATATTCAATAGACAGTGTTGTCTCAAATGGTTATGACGGTGCTATTAGCTGTATTAATTATCTTATACAAAAAGGGTACCAAAAAATATTTCATATTCATGGTCCTTTATCACATTACGGGTTTAAAGACCGCTTTGATGGTTATATGGATGGGATGCAAATGCATGGCTTTTTTCCAAGAACATTTTTATGTGATGACATTAATGATGACTTTAACATCATCATTCCTCAAATTATCAAACACACAGGGATGCCTGACTGCATCTTTGCAGGTAATGATAATATGGCGAAAAAAATTATGCGATATTTAATTTCTGAAGGTTACAAAATTCCTGAAGATATTGCTCTGGTTGGATTTGATGATATGTTGTTTTCATCTATTATGAAACCTGCATTGTCAACGGTTAAGGTATATAAACATGAGATGGGTGATTTAGCAGTGGACAGACTAAGACAGTTAATATATGAGGAAGATATTCATCCTGTGAAAATTTCATTACATACGACATTTATCAAAAGAGATAGTTGCAGATAAGATAAACTTTAAGACTGCCATGATGCAGTGAAAAATAAATGGAGGTGTGAAGCATGAAAAGATTCGTATTCATAATGATTCTTATTTGTATTTTGGTAACCCCGCTGTTAGCGGAAAAAATTACACTATGGACTGCACCAAACATGTATCAAGAACAATTTTGGAAGATTATTTTAGAGGAATGGAAACAGGTTCGCCCGGATATTGAAGTGGAGTGGAAAACAATTCCGGCATCTGGTAGTTCTGAAGAGGCGATATTAACAGCTATCGTTACTGATAAAGCACCTGATCTGTGCACAAATATATTTAGCGGTTTTGCAGCTCAGTTAATCGAGGCGGATCAGTTAGTAGCACTCAATACCCTTGAGGGTTTTGATCAGCTGGTGGAAAAAAGAAAAACAAAAGAGGGAATCCAAGGTTGGAATTTCTCAGGGAAGTATTATGTGTTCCCCATCTATTCAAACCCCATGCTTTTCTGGTGGCGGGAAGATATTTTAGCCGATGCGGGATTTGATTCTCCACCCAGGACATATTCAGATGTTTATGAATTGGCTGAAAAATTCTGTAAACCAAAAGAAACTTACGCCATTGAATATTTGAAGGGCAGGAACTGGTGGGATCGATGGTTTGATTTTCTTACTTTCTATTATGCTGCCAGTGATGGAAAACCCTATATTGATGTGGAAAGAAATCGGGCAATCTTTAACAATGACGCCGGTATAGCGGTTGTTGAATTTGGTCAGAAGTTGTTTGATGAGGGGTGGACTTCAACGGATATGATGGATAACCCTCTGTATACCGGACACCTTGCGGGGCAATTAATGGGGCCTTGGTCTATTCCGGAAGCTCAAAACATGTTCCCCGAGATCTTCCCTGAAAAGATCGTCATGAGTTATCCCCCTGTTCCAGATGATTATCCGGCTGATAAGCCTATCAAAACATTTGCGGATACAAAAGGTATGGTCATGTTCAAAAATTCAAAAAACAAAGAAGCTGCTTGGGAATTTATGAAATGGGTCTATTCGAATCCTGAGCATGATAAACTGTGGTTTGAAATTACTGGTTTACCACCGGTTCGTTCTGACTTAACTACTAATGAGCTATTTAAGACAATCATTATGGAAAACCCAATGTTGGAATTGTATGCAAAAGCCGTTCCCAATAGTGTGCCACCGGCTCTGATTTCAAAAACAACAGAAGTTCAAGACCTTATGACAACTTATTTGGCTGAACCGATATATTTAGTTGACAAATCCGCTGAAGAGATCATAAAAGATTGTATTAGCAGAATAAATAGGGAACTATTTTAACTTGCTGTAAAAAAGGCCCGAAAAGTTGGGCCTTTTTTCAAACTTCCATTAAGGAGGGGTCACTACGAAAAGCAAAAAATCACCATTAAAAAGAATGAATGCCATAAAGGGTTGGACTCTGATCACTCCGTATATTATTCATCAGGCGATTTTTTTTGGGTATGCCCTTGGTTGGCTTGGCTATTTAATGTTCGTCAAATGGAATTATCTGACCCCTCCTAAATGGGTAGGTTTTGATAATTTTGTACGTGTTTTAACCGATGAAATATTTTGGCTGGTACTTTTAAATACGGCTAATTTTATGCTTTATTTCATTCCCATCGCACTCATAGCAGCTATTCTTCTTGGAATGGCATTCAATAGATTGAAGTTCTTTAAAACGTTTGTAGTGCTTTCTTTTCTGGTAGCCAATATCTCATCGGGAGTCGGCTACTCTATTGTATTCCAAAAGCTGCTATCAGAGAGCGGTCCCATTAACAGATTTCTTTTTGATCAATTTAACTTCACCATTCCATGGTTTTCAAGACCACAGTTGGCACTACTTGCCATTGCATTAATGGTGTCCTGGAAATTTATCGGCTATTACGGACTAATCTTTCTGGCAGGTCTCAATGCCATTCCTCAATCACTTTACGAAGCGGCAAAACTTGATGGTGCTACCAAATGGAAACAATTCACAAAGATCACTTTACCTTTGTTGAACCCATCCCTCGTTATGGTATTGGTATTGCAGATCACCTTATCATTTGGTATTTTTACTGAACCATACCTCATAACAGGTGGAGGCCCAATGAAACGAACCTATATGTTTATGATGTATATCTACGAAAACGCATTCAGAAAGTTCACTTCAACAGGTCCAGGCTTTGCCTCGGTTATTAGCATCTTAGCAGCAGGTATAAGTTTTGGATGTATATTCCTGGTCAGAAAAAGTATTGAAAAGGAAGTGAGCATGGTATGAGTAAAACAAAAAAAAGAATTTCAATGATCATATTTGAGTTAATGATGCTCATTTTAGCTCTTTTTTGGCTCTATCCCTATTTTTGGCTTGTCTTTTCAAGTATCAAACCACAAAGGGAGATATACACACAATTTTGGCCATCAGCCTTTACATTGGACAATTATCGCTTTATTTTCAGTACGGCAGAGAAAATGAACCGTGATTTTATCAGGGCCCTGATGAACAGTATTTTTGTTTCTGTTACTGTAACTACCAGTGTAGTCTTTACTTCAGCCCTGGTGGGATATGCCATCGCAAAATTTAAGTTTCTCGGTGGTACCATACTTAAGAACTTCACCATTTTTCAGATGCTTTTTCCCGGTTTTATGTTCACAATCCCCACATTCGTAGTGGTGAAGGCTTTGGGGTTGTTGAATTCACTTGCAGGACTAATAATCCCTGCTTTATTTGGTGCTTGGGGAGTATTCATGTTCACCCAAAGCTTCAGAAATATCCCCGATGATTTTATTGAAGCGGCAAGAATGGAAGGCGCTTCAGAGACAAGAATTGTGTTATCTATCATGATCCCCATTGCAAGATCTACAGCCAGTATCGTGGGATTGTTTACGTTCATTGGAATATGGGACAATTTCTTAACCCCTCTAATCTTAATCAGTGATTATGATAAAATGCCATTGTCAGTTCTTCTGGCAAGTTTTAACCATGAATACGGCTCACAAATAGGAGCCTTATTATCCGGTGCAGTAATACAGACCATGCCGATGGTACTATTGTTTTTGATATTCAGAAAGTATTTTTTAGAAGGAATTGCAGTATCATTCAAATAAAATCTTATCAAGTTGGTGATTG
>CAZRYM010000130.1:0-6157 GCA_964604305.1 uncultured Thermotogaceae bacterium
CACGAAGAGGCTCCCGTTCAGAAACGAACTTTTATTCCAAACCTTCAATTAATCCGCCAAACGTTGGATCGGGGAAGGATGGAGTCAAGAAAGGATCATATCCCACATCCGGAATAAAGTCCTTCAAATCTGCAAAGTTATTTGGTGCATTAAAGAAATTATAGGGAACAAAGAATATACCTTCGCTCAGTTCAACTTTTTCAGCTGGATCGGTTAAAAGATTCTTTAAATAATCTAGCTGGTCCGAAATTGGGGGTAATGCTATATCGAATAAATCCATTTCAATGACTTCTATTGCAAGATTACAAAAATCAACTATAGCTTCTTTCCAATCGGAAATGGCGTCTGCGCCACCGTTTTTATTATCATAAAATGCTAAGAAATCTTCTGGCAGAACTGTTCTGAATTCTGTATTGGTAATCGTGCCATTGGCATCTGCATCTAATGTGGAAGTGGCAAAATTAATGGGATTGTCGGCATTCCTAAAATCTTCCAAGAAGTCAGTCAGTTCCGGATTCGGATCCACATCCCAAATGATAAGGGGCTCTAATAAAGACAACTCAAGGTTGACAAAAGTCAACAACAGTTTAGCGCCAGTGGCATCCAATGTGATATGGTCGTCTTCGTTAAATGTGGGTTCGTAACCCTCGGGCACCATACCATCTTCAAACAGGAATTCAATCGTTTCCATATCAAACCAGGCATCACCTTTGATTGTGGCATCGAAAAAGCCTCTTTGAGTTGCTGAAGATAAAACTTCAGGCTCATTATAAAATATTAACCACCAGACTCTTGATTCACCATCAACATCAAAGGCAAAATTTAAAGGGAGTTCGGAATCAACATCTCCATCCTCATTCCAGTCAAAGGCATTGGGATAAACCGTCATGGAAGCATCTTCTGACATGGTGTTTACAGCCTTTTTCAAAGAGGATTTTGCATCTTCGATTTGGTCCACCATATCTGCTACACGTAATTGAATCGATTCAAAATCGATACTTCTGCTTCTGTTAACCAAACTTCTTGCCATCATTAAACGATTTGCTAATGACTTGACGGGTTGTTGGTGGAAGGACCTGAGTTGTTGCAACTCTTGAACAGTCAAATAATCCGCTACAAAATCCATCATAGACCGTTGGGATTTCAGTAGTTGAATGTAGCCCGTACCCATATTGGCTATGCCATTATCCGGATCGGATCTTAAGACTTCTTTGAACAGACTTTCAGCGGCTGCATTGTCACCTTCACTCATGGCTGTTTCAGCTCGTGTAATCCTTTCTTTAATTTGTTCCGGAGTCAGGGGAACAAATTTTGTACAGGAAATCAACAACATCAATAACAAAAAAACAACGATAACGGGTACTGCGATTTTTTTCATAAACACCTTACCTCCTAAGCAAGAATTGTTATGGTTATTAAAAACCCCTTTTGGGGGAATTTACTTCAAAAAATGATCCAGACTTTGCATATACTCGTAGATTTTTTTCACTCCTTCCTCAACCGTATCCAATGAAGAATTCACTTTAATTTCAGGTTTTTCCGGCTTCTCATAAGGCGCACCAATACCGGTGAAATCAGAAATCTTCCCTTCTCTTGCCATCTTATACAGCCCTTTAACATCACGCTGTTCACAAACTTCCAAAGGACAATCCACAAAGACTTCAATAAATCGGCCTTTTCCAGCCTTCTCTCTTATTCGATACCGGTCTTTTTTATATGGAGAAATGAAAGAAACGATCGTGATCAGTCCTGCATCCATAAAAAGGCAAGCAACTTCTCCTATACGCCTGATGTTTTCCTCCCGATCTTCCGGTGAAAAAGAAAGGTCGCTGTTCAATCCATGTCGAATGTTATCCCCGTCCAATAAATATGTAAAAAAGCCCTTACGATGTAGGATTTTCTCCAATTCAACGGCTATGGTGGATTTTCCCGACCCAGACAAACCGGTGAACCATATGATAACGCCTTTTTGATTCATATTTCGTTCCCTGTTTGAAAGGGATACCTTTGTGTCTTGCCAAACGATGTTTTTATCCATGATGTCGTCTTACTTTCGTATTGACAAAAGAGATAAACTCTGCAATATCCGTGTCCGAGAGGTATATTCCCAATTGAATATCCGGCTTGTTTGCCCCGTGAAAATCCGACCCGGCTGTGACAATCAGATTGTATTTCACAGCAAATTTCTTGTATTCATCTACTTGTTCAAGGGTATGCTGGGAATAATAGACTTCGATTCCATCCAAGCCGTACGAAACCAGTTTTTCAACAAGCCTCTCCAATGACTCTCCTTCCAACTTTGTCTGATACGGATGGGCCATAACGGCTATTCCTCCGGCTTTATGAATCAAATCGATGGCCTTATCCGGGTCAAGTCTTTTCTTATTCATATAAAGGGGTGCCCCCTTCTTTAGATATTTATCAAAGGCCTCCTGATAAGAATCAACATAGCCCTTACGCAAAAAAAGGTTGGCAAAATGGGGTCGCCCCACCAGATCACTGCCAGCCTCCCTAATCAACTCATCCATCTTAATCTCAAATCCCATTTCTTTCATTTTCTCCAACATCAGAGAATTTCTGTGCTTTCGAAATGCCTGTAATTCATCTAAGGCTCTGTTTAACGCCTGATGATGAAGATCAAATCCGTAACCGAGAATATGCAAGGTTTTTGGGAACTCGGCACTGATCTCCACACCTGTTATGAATTTAGCTCCCTGAGGAATATGTTTCACCGTTTTCACGCCATCGATGGTATCGTGATCGGTTATCGAAAAATAATCAATTGATTTTTTTTGCATTTCATCCACAAGCTGTTTAGGCGTATAAGTCCCATCAGAAGCGGTGGTATGTGTATGAAAATCTACCAGCATCCTATCATCTCCTGTCACATGATTTTACCACATGATTTTATTTGTTTTATTGTTGTGTAGATAAAAACCAAGATTGACTCCTTCAATCATTTGTGGTATTATTTCCTGACCAAAAAGGAGGATTATTCCGTATGCTGATTCAAATTTGTTTCGGACATGTCGTTTCAGGAACACTCAGAACCGTACGTGGGATAATGCCGTCCGGTTAAGAGTAACTGTTAGATTACAATTATTTTGTAGATAACAAACCACGGCGAAAGCCGTGGTTTTTTTTTGGAGGAATAATCGATATGAATCAAATAGAACACAAACTCAAAAAAAACATAGCTAAAAATTACTGGTATTCTCTAATCACCAGCCTAAATTTCACACACGGTTTGTGGATGCTTTACCTTGCATACAAGGGGTTGAGTCTGCTGGAAATTGGAATGATGGAGGGATTTTTCCACGTGGTCTCCCTTTTGATGGAGGTTCCCACAGGTGCCATTGCCGATCTGATGGGCAGAAAGGCCAGCCGAATCGCAGGAAGGGTGATGAGTCTTGTCTCATTACTCATCATGCTCTTTTCTAACTCCTTCTGGATGTTTGCCCTCTCCTTTTTCTTTTCGGCACTTTCCTACAATCTGGAATCAGGTTCCGGTGAAGCACTTGTTTTCGACTCCATGAAGGTCACCAATACAGAAAAAGGTTATACAAAAGTTGCAGGAAACGTGGAAGCCATCTATCAAACCGCATCCATATTTTCTTTGTTCATAGGCGGGATGTTAGGACAAAAAAGCTTCACTTTGGCTTTCGTTAGTGCAATCGCTGTATCTATCGTCGCCATCATCAGTGGAATGACATTCTTTGAGCCGCCTATTGAAAAGGTTGTAAACAGTGAGCACTCATTTAAAAATTTTCTCATTCACACCTATGAGAGTTTTAAAACCCTTTTTTCAAAAAAAATTATCGCCTCACTCACACTATTTACCACAACCCTTTCCGCATTCAGTACGGTGATTTTCTATTATATCCAAAATTACTGGAGAAGCACGGGATTAAGTATCTCAACTATCGGTCTCTACCTTGCCATCGGATCAGCTGCCGGGGCCCTACTTTCTTTTAATATCACACGTATTGAAAGTCTATTAAAAAAAGGCAAAAACAACAACATTACAAAATACCCGTTTTTGTTCTTTTCAATGATTGTCTTTTTTGGAGTTTTTTTGTTGTCCTTCGCCGGATTCAGCAGCAGCAACTCATATTTGACCGTTATTTCACTGACTCTCATCATGGCAGGAGAATCCGGGATGTTTGTCACGTTTAATAACTTTTTGAACCAGAATATCCCCTCACATCAACGGGCAACGATCATTTCAATTGAAAGCATGATCTTTTCCATCATCATGATTGCCATTTTCCCCATCTTTGGATGGATAGCAGACATGAGCTCGTTCAAAATCGCGTTTGTATCATTAGCTATTACAGCAGGCATATTACTTTTTGTAGTACTAAACATCATGCACAAATATTCAAAAAGAAATAGGAAGTAAAAAAACCGTCGAATCATTTTCGGTATCCGAATTGTATTCGACGGGTTGCTCAAAAACACTAATAATAGTAGGGAACAGTGCCGTCGATACGATAATCGCCGATTCTGTCTCCTACTATTATTTCCACATCCCTCTTCTATTTGTTATAATTCAATAGTAAAAGCAAGGGCCCTCTCCCCCCCGGTATTTGTAACACAAAAAACTATTCTCGGAGGTTTGTTAACTATGTACGAACTCGTTCTAATAGATGCAGATAATACCCTGTTTGACTACAACAAAGCAGAAGCGTATGCTCTTGAAAACAGCTTGAAAGATTACGGCTTTGACGGTGATTTTAAACAGGTCAGGAATGATTATACAAAGATAAACAGCCAAATGTGGCTTCAACTTGAAAAGGGGATTGTGACAAAGGAAGAGCTTTCATTCGAAAGATTCTCCCAACTATTCAAAAAATATGCCCTAAAAATTCCGGCTAATGAATTCAGCCAAAAATACCTGGGGTACCTTGGACATTCAAATTTTCTCGTAAAAGACGCTCAGGAGATCATACGGTATCTTTACGAAAACTACCGGGTAATCATCGTCACCAACGGCATAAAAGACGTTCAATTCTCCAGGTTGGAAAAATCCACCATAAAAGACTATAATCATGGGGTGGTAGTATCCGAAGACATCGGTGTGAGTAAACCAAACCCTGCCTTTTTCGAGCATGCTCTTAAACTCGCCAACCATAAAGACAAAAATGACGTAATCATCATCGGTGATTCACTGTCATCTGATATCAAAGGCGGGATTGATTTTGGAATTGATACATGTTGGTTTAATTTTGAAAAGAAAAAACCGGATGAAACCTTGAAGCCTACGTACACAATCTATCAGCTAAAAGATATTTACGACATTCTTTAGGTAACCGAATCGTTTTCGACGAAAGAAAATAAGCAACTGGAGGGATAAAATGAACTTAGGTATTTTTCAAATCGATGCCTTTACAAATGAAATATTCAAAGGAAACCCCGCTGCAGTATGTGTCCTGGAAGAACCACTCAGTGAAGCGCTCTATCAAAATATTGCTGCGGAGATGAACCTCTCCGAAACGGCCTTTGCCATCGCCACTAATGAAGAGGGGGTATACGATTTGAGGTGGTTCACTCCCGAAGTGGAAGTGCCTCTTTGTGGTCATGGGACTCTCTCAGCAGCATACGTCCTTTCCAACGACTATTGCGATCATAATGAATTGACTTTCAGGACAAAAAGCGGTATCTTGACAGCCACTTGTAACGGACAAAAAATAATCCTGGAATTCCCCATGAACAAACCCATAGAAACGGAAGTTCACGAGAAATTCGCCTTTGCCTTAAATTACAGCAAGACATTTAAAGAATATTATTCAGAAACCAGCGGATTCGTATGCCTCCTACTGGAAGAGGAACTTGACGTACGAACCTTGGACCCGGATTTCCACCAACTCAAACAAATGGATTTCGATTTTGACATCCACGGTCTCATCGTCACGGCAAAATCCGACACCGATGAATACGATTTTGTTTCCCGAACATTCGTCCCATGGGAAGGTATCGATGAAGACCCCGTCACCGGATCTGCTCACACCGTCCTGGGGCCACTCTGGGCAGAAAAACTTGAAAAGAAAGAACTGACCGCCTATCAGGCATCCAAACGAGGGGGCATTTTACACTTGGACTGTTCGTCGGATAAACGCATCAAGATAGCCGGAGAGGCTGTGCAGGTATTTAAAGG
>CAZRYM010000131.1:0-6005 GCA_964604305.1 uncultured Thermotogaceae bacterium
ACACCTGCTCAAAGAAATCATTGAGCTTGGAGTTTCCTAAAGGAAACATCCACGGTCCGCCCCTACGCCTTTAATAATGAGGTTTTCTTGCCTTTGTAGGGGCATCCCTTGTGGGTGTTCGAAAATGAGATGATAACTAAAACTTGCGATTATTTCTTGGAAAATGACCTTTTTGCAGTAGAACCATAAAATCGTAAACACAAAAAAAGCACCTTCCACTTCCCAGCGAAAGGTGCACAATATCCGGAGTGAGGACTTACAGTTGTTGACTGGCTACCTGCATTCCTCGTTTAATGGCTTCTATATTTATTTGTACCAATTTTGCCTTTTTCCCGGTGAGTTTCTTTTCCAATGCCTTTTGAACTGCCTCAACAGAGATAATCTTTGTGGCTTCAATATAAGCACCCAATATCACCATATTGGCAACCTTCAGGTTTCCAATTTCATCGGCGATTTTGTTGGCATCGATTTTAATGACTTTGATATCTTCTCTTGTGGGTTCTTTGTCAATAACGGAGGTGTTGATAATCATCATACCCTCTTTTTCAAGTTCTTCTTCAAACTTGATCAAAGACGGAATATTCATGGCAATGACCTCCGTTGGTTTGTCGATGATGGGTGAACCAACAGCTTCTTCATCAATGACCACCATACAGTTGGCCGTTCCACCCCTCATCTCAGGACCATATGAAGGGAGCCAGGTGACATTTTTCCCCTCTACCATAGCGGCATAAGAGAGGATTTGACCAATCAGCATAACACCTTGTCCTCCAAACCCCGAAACAATTGTACCGTGCAGACTCATTTGCCATCACCCACCTTGTCAACGAAAACTCCAAGAGGATATTCTGCAAGCATTTTATCTTTTGCCCATTCAACTGATTCAAGAGGCGTTTGACCCCAATTCGTGGGACATGTTGAGACGATCTCTATCAGTGAATAGCCTAATCCTTTTTGCTGGGCTGTGAACGCCTTTTTTATTGCCTTTTTTGCCTTTTGAATTTGCTGAGGATTGAACAATCCGACTCTCTCCAGATAGGCAACGCCCTTTAAATTCTGTAGCAATTCGCAAACATGAACGGGATAACCCATATCGGTTACATCTCTTCCGTATGGGGATGTGGTGGTTTTCATCCCTTCAAGTGTAGTGGGAGCCATCTGTCCGCCGGTCATTCCATATATTGCATTGTTGATGAATATCGTGGTGAACTTTTCACCCCTGTTTGCCGAATGGATCGTCTCTGCCGTTCCGATAGCTGCCAGATCTCCGTCTCCCTGATAAGTGAACACCGTTTTATCCGGCAGTGCGCGCTTTATCCCCGTTGCAACTGCAGTTGCCCTACCATGGGCGGCAACTGTTCCATCCACGTTAAAGAATTCATAAGCAAAAACAGAGCACCCAACCGGGGCCACCATAATGGTGTTTTCTCTTAATTCAAGTTCATCCAAAATTTCTGCAACGAGTCTATGTGCAACCCCATGTAAACAACCGGGGCAATAGGTAAATTCCTTATCAGTCAATGCATCAGGTCTTTTCATAATCAATTTTTCAGCCATAATCAAACCCCCATTTCCTTTTTCAAAGCATTAAGGACTTCTGTGGGTGTTGGAACAACTCCACCGGATCTTCCATAGAAGGGAGTTGGAACCTTACCGTTGACACCAAGCCTGACATCTTCAAGCATTTGACCCATGCTCATTTCGACAGTCAGCAGGAATTTGCTTTGTTCTGCTGCCTTTTCTATGGCCTTATAAGGGAAGGGCCAAAGGGTAATCGGTCTCACAAGTCCCACTTTTATGCCTTCTTCTCTTGCCATTTTTATCGTGGTTTTCAGTATTCTTGCCATGGTTCCGTAAGCCACAAACGTGTACTCGGCATCATCCATCATATAATTTTCAAACCTTACTTCCTTGCCTTCAATCTCTTTATAAGTCTTCTGATAGCCTTCATTCATCTTTTCCAATTTAACAGGGTCAATATCAAAAGAAGTTACCATATGCTTTTCCCTGCCATTAGCGCCTCTTAAGGCCCAATCTTCATGAACGGATTTGTGTTCTTTATTGGAAAATTCCGGTAGACTCACCGGCTCCATCATCTGTCCAAGCATCCCATCTGCAATAATCAATGCAGGTGTTCTGTACTGATCCGCCAAATCAAAGGCCAGGCTGATGTGATCCACTGCTTCCTGTAATGTGGAAGGAGCCAATACGATGAGTCTGTAATCACCGTGTCCGCCACCTTTTGTTCCTTGAAAATAGTCGGATTGTGCCGGTTGGATATCTCCAAGTCCCGGACCGCCTCTGACTACGTTTATAAATACACAGGGCAACGTTGCCCCTGCTATGTAGGAAACACCCTCCATCATGAGAGAAAAGCCGGGTGATGAAGTCGAAGTCATTACTCTGGTCCCAGTACATGCAGCTCCATAAACCATATTCACGGCTGCCACTTCACTTTCTGCCTGTAAAAAGGTACCATCAATCTCAGGCAGTCTCCTTGACATGTATTCCGGCAATTCACTTTGTGGCGTTATAGGATATCCGAAGTACAATTTACAGCCGGCTCTTACAGCCGCTTCACCCATTGCCTCGGTCCCTTTCATCATAATTTTATCGTTAGCCATTCTTTCACCTCACTTTTTTTCATCGGATGATTAATCCGCTGTAATCTTATAGACCTTAATACAAGTATCCGGACAAGTCATATAGCAAAAACCACAGCCAATGCATTTACCCTCCGGATCATCCGGTTGCGCAGGATGATATCCCTTCATGTTAAATTCTTCCGAGAAAGAAATGACCTTCTGCGGACAGGCATTGATACACAATCCACACCCTTTACATCTCTCTCCATCAATCTCAATATATGCTCTTTTGGGCATCTTCTAACCTCCCTCTTATTTTTTTCTCATACCTTAAAAACGAGGTTTCATAAACCTTGTTATGATAAATTGCTCATACTTTGTCTCAACATCCATTCCTTTTTCAACCACCGTACACAAGACCGGTATATTTGTTTTTTCAGAAATTTCTGTGATGTATTCTTCTCCCTTATAAATAACCTGAGCATCTGTCTCATCCGCCAAATTCGTATTATTGACAAGATAATCCGCCCTGATCCTACCCTTCGCTGTCAAGGCCTCAATCTGCCTTTTCACCTTTTCAGGATCATCTGCAAAAGGCCTATGTCGGTTAATTACCAGCAAACCCGCATAGCTGACATTCCTGATAAAGTTATTCAACGATCCCAAAACGGTTGCCCCATCGTCATTTCCACCAACGTCAATAATATTTTTATAAGCTCTGTTTTGGATATATCCTCCCACCTGTGGAACGATGATAGGCAAATCGGCCTTCATTAATCGCTCAGAAGGGGTGAGTGTTTCCACTCCCAACTTTGAAAGTTGTTCTTTTACATCCCTTGAACGAAAATAGGGGCTAATGGTATCGATATCTGCAAGCGATACTTTGTCGTAATTCTCTTTGACTTTTAATGCCGTATTGATAGCCAATTCAGTTTTCCCGGTTCCGAACATTCCAAAAAAGATGATCAGCTTATTTTTTTCTATTATACCGTCGAAAAGCGTCAAACTATCTCACCAAACTCCTAAAGGATCTCTTCTGCATAACGTTTTATTTGCCTTTTTCCATTTAATGCACCCAGAGCTGCAAAGGCAAGGGCCTCTTCCTCGTCACCACCGGGATACACAAATATCCTTGCCAGGTAACCCACAGAATCGCTGATCCACTTGACGACATGATCGTTATCATAAGCCAATCCACCTGTTAAAACAATCCCGTCAATTTGACCCTTTAATGGGGCGGACATCTTGCCGATCCATTTACTGATCTGATAAACCATGGCCTTGTAATAGAGTTCAGCCTCTTTATCCCCATCTCTTATTCTCTTTTGAATTTCTACTGCATCGTTGATTTCCAAATAGGAAACGAGTCCACCCTTTCCCTTGAGATTCTTTTTCATCTCGTCTTTGGTATATTTTCCACTGAAACACAAGTCGATAAACCCACACAAGGGAAGTGTTCCCGAACGCTCCGGCGAAAATGGACCATCACCATCCAATGCGTTGTTCACATCGATGACCTTTCCCTGTTTATGGGCCCCAATTGAAATCCCACCGCCCATATGCACCACAATAAGGTTTATCTTCTCATAAGGTTTACCTATTTCCTGTGCAACTTTCATGGCAACGGCCTTTTGGTTCAGTGCGTGAAAGATGGATACTCTTTTCATTGATGGATGACCTGAATATCTGGCGAGTTCACACAACTCATCTACTACAACAGGATCTGCAATGAATTTGGGAATGTCTGTACCCTTTGTCAACTCGTAGGCTAATATGGCACCCAAACTGGATGCGTGTTCCCCGAATTTTCCGGATCTCAAATCTTGAAGCATCTGTTCATCCACTTGGTATACACCACTTGGTATAGGATGCACTAATCCGCCTCGACCGATGACTGCTTTGAAATCCATAATATTCAATCCCGATTCAGCGAGAAAATCTTTGATGATCTGTTCTCTGAATTCAAATTGGTCCACGATCTTTGAGAATGGAGCCAATTCTTGTGCAGAATGCCTTAAAGTTTTGGTTATATATTCGTTTTCTCCATCATAAATGGCCAGTTTTGTAGAAGTTGACCCCGGGTTGATAACCAGTATTTTTTTGCTCATTTGACCACTTCCGAAAGCAGGACATTAAAAGCAATTGAATTGAGTTTGGTTTCCTCGCTGTCCGATCTGGAAGTCAATACAATGGGTACACTTCCGCCCAGAATCGAAGTGGCAAGCTTTGCCTTCGCAAGAAAAACCAGTGCCTTGTAGAGCATATTTCCGGCTTCGATATTCGGAGCAATCATAATATCGGCCTTTCCGGCTACCGGGCTCTTGATTCCCTTATGTTCAGCTGATTCCAGCGAAACCACATTATCCAAAGCAAAGGGGCCATCCACAATGGCTCCTTTTAACTGGCCTCTGTCTGCCATTTTAGAAATGACAGCGGCATCCACTGTTGCCGGCATCTTTGAATTGACAGTTTCCACAGCACCCAAAATGCCTACTTTAGGCAGTTCGTTCCCAAGGGCATTTGCCGCTTGAATGGCATTTTTAATCAGATCAACCTTTTGTTCCAGAGTGGGTGTGATAACCAGGCCCGGATCTGACAGGATAAGCAACCGTTCAAAACCGGGTACTTCGAAGACGGCGTTAAGACTCATGGTTTTACCCGTTTTAAAACCGTATTCATCACGAAGCAACACTTTCAATAGGCTTCCTGTTTTGATAGCTCCCTTCATAACCGTATGGGCTTCTCCGTCCTTTACCAACTGAGCCGCTTTCATTGCAGCTTCTATGGGATTGGAACAATCATATATTTTAAAATCGTCACAATTTGCATCAATTTCCTTTAGCAGTTCTTCCGTTCTTTTTTTGTTCCCGCAAAGACAAAAATCCGCAATGCCAATCTCCTTAGCCCTTTTTGCTGCGGTTAAAACCGTTTCATCATCAGATGAAGCAACGGCGATGGTCTTTGTTGTGCCTTTTGCCTTTTCGATTATCTGAGAAATCTCTCTAATCACAACTGATTCACCTCCTGAAAAGAAAAGGTCCTGGGATTCTCTTCGCCTCTCAGGACCCTCAAACATCCCGTAGCAAGGGCCTCCAGCTCATTCTCTCCCGGTACAACCGTAACAAGAGAATAGCTGGATATGTATTCTTTTATCATCTCTACGAAATCGACGCTGTGAGCCAACCCACCGGTCAGGATAATACTGTCCACCTCACCTTTTAAAACGGTACACATACCACCGATTTCTTTGCCGATCTGATAGGCCATGGCCTTGATAACTTCCATGGCTTTCGGGTCGGTTTCAGCCTGTTTAAAGGCCTCACGAAGGTCGTTCGTGTTCAAATACGCCTTAAGTCCGGACTTTTTTGTAAACAGGTTTTTCAGTTCTTTTGCGGTGTAATCCCCCGAATACGCCATCTT
>CAZRYM010000132.1:0-5993 GCA_964604305.1 uncultured Thermotogaceae bacterium
TTATAATATTATATAATTATATTATACGATATATTATAGACTATAATATTAATAGTATTCTCTTCAAATAATACAACTTCATTTTCCAAGGGAAAACAAAAAATATTGATTTTGTTTAAACACGTAAATCATATATAATAGAGCGAAAACAGAGAAGTGTTCCTATTAATGGGAGATTTTCTACATAACAATTAATATACGAAAAGGGGGAAACAAGTTGACTAAAGACAAATTTCAAGCTGAAAAGGCAAACCTGGAAAGTCTATCGGACGAACAACTAAACGAATTATTCTGGAAAAAGGCCGAGGAAATAGTTAATCCGCTAATATCTCTTGCGAAAACTCATACCTCACCTTCAATCGAAAGATCTGTTTTACTTAGAATGGGATTTAACTCTCTTGAAGCAAAATCAATAGTAGAAGGAATTTTCGAACGTGATCTTCTTGGGAAAGGGGCAGGAAACATACTACTAACAATGGCAAAAGATGCTGATAAAGATTATCTCACTTACGGAAAAGAATTGATTCAAGGCTCCCATTGGGATGAAATTGAAAAAAGATATAGGGGGGTCTGATTGAAATGTCACTTGATAAAACAAAGAAAATTAATATTGATGAAATCCTCTCAAATCTAAAAGACTATAGGCCTAAAAGAAAAGGCTGGACTTGGAGAAAAAGTATTGATGAAAAAACCAAAATTGGAGGTTATGAATTCCAAAATATTTCAGAAAATTTAAAAGATTCTATCCCTCTACCTCCTGCAAAATTTTTTGGTAATATTGATCCACAACCAGAGGAAATAATCACATCTGAAATAGCTTCCGGCAGGTTTGAAGATGATATCAGAAGAATGAGAATGGCTGCTTGGCATGGAGCTGACCATATCATGGTTATCAGAACATTAGGTCAATCTCATTTTGATGGATTAATTGAAGGATCTCCTGAAGGAATTGGAGGAATACCGATAACAAGAAAACAATTAAGAGCCACAAGGAAAGCTTTGGACTTAATTGAAGAAGAGGTTGGCCGACCAATTAATTTTCATTCATATGTTTCAGGAATAGCCGGTCCAGAAGTTGCCGTATTGTTTGCTGAAGAGGGTGTTAATGGCGCACATCAGGATCCTCAGTATAATGTTTTGTACAGAGGGGTCAATCCTATTCGATCATTTGTTGATGCGGCAGTCGCAAAAAAGATTATGGCTTCTGCGGATATACTGCAAATTGATGGTGCTCATAATGCAAATGCTTCTTCAAAGGTTGCTTGGAAGGTTATGCCAGAACTTCTGGTACAGCATGCAATTAATTCTATTTTTTCTGTAAAAGCGGGAATGCGTAAAGATATGATTGCACTATCAACTGTTCCTCCAATGACAGCACCATCTCCTGAGTTTAAACTCAATTTTATCTATGCTTTGACTCTGAGAGATTTATTTAAGGAATACAAGTTTAGAGCACAGATGAATACACGGTATATTGAATCTGATCTTTTTGATGCGACAAGAATTCATGTGCTCGATACGGTATTAAGCAGACTGACAAAAGCGGACATCCAATCTACGATAACACCCGATGAGGGTCGAAATGTACCTTGGCATATAAATTCTATTAGAGGAGTAGAAACAGCAAAACACACACTTGTAGCTACTGATGGTATTAAAGATCTTGTTGGCCCTAAGATGGAAAACCTTAAAGAACCGATAAGAGATATGAAAATAAGGGCTATTCTATATATGCAAGATATTCTTGATAACGGGGGGTATTTTGAAGCTGTTGAGAAAGGTTTCTTTGTAGATTCAGGATTCTTTCCAGACCGTGTTGGAGATGGTATCGCTAGAAAGAAAAATGGGGAGCTTGGTGCAAATACAGTAGTAAAAAGAGATGAGGATTATTTTGCGCCTGTTTGCAATCATTTTGGCTATAATCATTTACCAAACGGTGTTGATAAACCCTGTGATGTTATTAATGGTTGTACACTTGAGGATTCAAAGAAGATTCAGTACGTTGATGAACTTGATGAAACCGATAACGTTTCAGTAAGAATGGAATCGAATAGAGATTCAGAAAAAAAAGGACTTTTAAAACCTGAAGTTGAATGGAAAAATGACGGGTTAATTCAAATTGACATGACAATACCGGACAATCCTGATGTATCAGAAGCTGCGGCTTTGGAAATTTGTAAACGGATGGGTTTAGAAGAGGTAACGGTCATTTCAAAAACAATTTTACACCCTGCCGAAGGTTCATACATCGAGCTTAAGGCAAAAGTTCCGTTCTTTGTTGACAGAAATACTTTAAAAATCCCCGAAAAACCTAAGATATTAAGTGCTGAGGAAATAACAGAGTACGTTCATGAGAATCCAGTTCATGTTGTAGCTGGAACGGTTGGTAACGATGAACATTCTGTAGGCATGCGAGAAATTCTTGATATCAAACATGGCGGAATAGAAAAGTTTGGTCTTTCATATACCTATCTTGGAACAAGCGTTCCCATAGAAAAACTAATAGATGCTGCCATTGAAACCGGTGCTGACGCTATCTTACTGAGTATGATCATTACACATAATGACGTGCATCTAAAAGGGATGAAGCAAATTGATCAATTATGTAGGGAAAAAGGAATACGCAAGAAAATCATTCTCGTTGCCGGAGGTACTCAGATTACAAACGAGATTGCTGTTGATTGTGGCATGGATGCTGGATTCGGAAGAGGTACCCATGGAATCGATGTAGCAAGTTTTCTTGTAAAAGCGCTTAGGGAAAAAAGGAAGTGATATTTATGAACAATAATATTGTACAAATAGAATTTCCTGAAGACTGTAATGTAATCATCGGACAATCACATTTTATTAAAACTGTGGAAGATATTTATGAGACAATTGTTACAAGTGTTCCGGGAATGAAATTTGGAATCGCCTTTAATGAAGCTTCGGGTCCTTGTCTTGTTAGAAAGGAAGGAAATGACGAAGAACTGATAGAAATTGCAGTAAAAAATGCCATGAATATCGGCGCTGGTCATGTATTCGTTTTAATAATAAAAAATGGATACCCAATAAACATTATGAATGCCTTGAAAAATGTTCAGGAAGTATGTCGAATATTTGTAGCTACAGCCAACCCTTTGCAGATTATAACTGTTGAGACCCAACAGGGAAAAGGTGTAATCGGTGTTGTAGATGGTTTTTCTCCTAAAGGTGTGGAAAAGAAAGAAGACATAGCCAAAAGAAAAGAGTTCTTAAGAGAAATTACCGGTTATAAACGATAATAACAAAAAGGCGGCTTTTGCCGCCCTTTTGTTATTGATACATATTTAAGGGTATATCCGAGATAAATATAGTCGGCGAAGCTGAAGATTCTACATCAAAATAGAAAATGTTTTCATAATTATCAAGCTTTGTTACATTTAACGGATAACCGTCAATATCTTTTACGGTGGGCAATTGGTCATTGTCCGCTTTTATAAAACTTCTTAACATCCCTGTACCGAAAAGCGGTTGAATGAGTACATCAAAACCAGTATTATTAATAGTGACCATCGCCTTATTATCCGCTATGAGTATTTGATTCAAGTTTATTGAAAAAGTATTGTCGTAGAAATTGTTTGAGGGGTTTGAAAATTGATTAAAAACATCAGATGTATAGAACAGGTCGGTGTAATCACCTCTATTTTCTTTCCTCTCCAAAGACCATTGATTGTCTTTTTGCATGATTGCCACTTTATAATGATAATCTAAATTTTCACCGGGAATCCATGGTTGAGTATTAGATGATTTTGAATCATCACACCTATAAATGAGCATGCCTCCGTGACCGGGCAGCCATTGATTATAGATGTTATTTTCCTTAAATTCATATAACATATACTGATTTGAATTGTTAGAGTTTATATTCCGATAAACCTTTCTCGGACTGATTTCAAGATTACCATTAAAGTTGTCATTTATATTATTTGGTTCATACCACCCGATTTTTAACTTTGACCAGGCAGTTAGTTCTGCAGGTGCTCCGCCATAACCACTAATTTCATTATTTCCAAAAACTGACATTTCATCGTTCCAACTGCCACCGCCCATTAATCCCCAATAACCTATACCATATGAGGCATTATTGATTGCGTATAAATCCGGTAAACCAAAAATCAAATGTCCCAGCTCATGACAATAAACACCAATTGTCATATCGTTAGGTTCAAGCCAATACTCTGGCTGCATTGAATATCTTCTTAATTGAACACCGTCTCGAAGTTGTGAAGAAATCGTCCACATGTGACTCCAAATTGCACCTTCAGCACCACTAAACTCAGCCCCCGTCCCTGTATGTACTACCAATAAAAAATCTACCGTACCATTATCATCATTATCGTATAATGAAAAATCCACAGTTTCGTCCGCTGCCTCTATCGCATCTTCAACAAGTTTTTGTGAATTGTTGGGATATACACCTGTGCCATTGGAATTACCAACATAATACTCATAGATTTGAGGCATTTCAAACCAACCATAAACATCAAAATCTATTTGAAAACTTTCATGGGATTCGAATAAATAGTATTCTTTTACACTGCTTACATTCGTTGACAATGGGTATTTATTCTGAAAATCCAAGCTTTCTGAATTTAATAAATCGTTGAAAAAGCTCAAATCAACTTGATGTTGTTGATCAGGAAATTCAGCAAATAATACAACCGCCTTAAAAGTTCCCGAAAACTCTCGCTCTATCATCTTTCCACTATAAATCGAGTGTTCAGGTTCATCTATTAAACCTCTGCTTATCATATTCGTTATACGAGAATGAGGTGGCATTGAAAACGAAATGACTATAAACAATAAAAATAAAGAAGATAATAAATTTTTTTTATTCAAAGAAAAAAACCTCCAGTTCTTGAATTTTATCGGGTGATACTTTCGCCTTTAGAGTGTCAAATACAACTTTGTTTTTTATAATTGCATTTGATAATGCGCAAATTTCATACAAGCGTGATTTTGTAAGTTTATTAGAATTTATTGTAATAATCCAAGAGTCATGGAACGTTTCCAGATTATCAAGTTGATAATTGATAAGTTCATACTGTCTAAGCATAAACAAAGTAAGTATAACACCTGCAGAAGCTTCTTGTGAAAAAAGATAATCAATTGATGTTTCGAATTCTGTTAACGCTCCACTGAAGTTTTTATTGATAAAATAGCTATACCCTCTCAACATATAGGCAATTGAAAACTCTTCATAATTTTTGGCAATATCCAATATTTCAGAAGAATATTCTAAAGCAGCTTCCTTTGAACCATTTGCTATGGAATGCAACGCCAAACGGTGGAGTGTTGAAAAATCATTTGTTATAATACAACTGGTAAAAAGAAGTATTATGGTGAGAGTTACAAATAAAAGATTTTTTTTCATATATACACCTCGCTAAAAGAATTATACCATTTTTCATAAATAATGATACAATAAATCAGCGAATAATTTGGAAAAAAAGGGGGAAATATGGACTATTCAGAAATCAAAGTTGGTGATCATTACGAAAAGGATTTCCTTGTAACAGATCAAAAGGTAAGAATCTTTGCAGAAATTAGTGGAGATGACAATCCGCTTCATGTGAATGATGAATTTGCAGCTAAAACAAGATTTGGAAAAAGAATTGCGCACGGTATTCTTATAACATCTTTCATTTCAAAAGTAATAGGAAGAGATTTTCCAGGAGACGGAACCATTTACGTTTCTCAACAGGTGAAGTTTAAAAGACCTGTATTTATCGACGACAAGGTTACCGTTAAAATCGAAGTTCTTGAAAAAATCGATGCTAAAAAAAGACTCATTCTTGCAACTGATGTATTAAATAAAGATAAAAAAATAGTAATCGAGGGAAAAGCAGAGGTTATGAAAGAATAATGACAAAACCTACTTGATTTAAGCAACTAATTGTGATAAAATACTAATCGCTTTGAGTGCAGGAATAGCTTCAATGGTAGAGCGCTGCCTTGGTAAGGCAGAGGTT
>CAZRYM010000133.1:0-5976 GCA_964604305.1 uncultured Thermotogaceae bacterium
TAGAAAAGATTGGAATTTGCCAGTTGTGCAATTTCATCCGAATAATAAAGGGCTAAAGTTCCCGCTAACATTGTGATGAAAAAAGAAGGCAAAGCTTTAATCCAGACTTTAAAATAATTTTTTTCATCAACGACATGCGCTGCAAAAATACCTGCCAATGCCGTTGGCGGAACCATATCTCCAAGGCCGGCTAACAGTGAAAGAGCAGCACAAACCATGATGTCGTTATTACCTAGAAATGCTAATAAAAAGGGAACACCAAGTACAGAAGCTGACCCATAGGAAGAAACCGCCCCAAAAAGCGGAACCCCAAATGCAATGCCCAAAATGAGTGCCATATCTGGTAAATTGTTAAGGAAATCGACAATTAATCCTCGTGTACCATTCAAAGTCATAATTTGAATGAACATCCCCACTCCAATTAATATGGATAATATGTTGATGGATTCTTTTAAAGCTTTAACTGTAATGGAGAGAAAATTCTTTTTCCCAATCAATGATGCTATTATGGCACATAACAAAAAGACTAAAGGCAATCCCAAAGAAAATCTTGATACATTTTCCATAATCATTAAAGCAATTAAAATAACAACCGGGATATATAACATCCATTTTTTTGATATCGGGTCCATGACTTTTAGCTGTTGAATATCTATCTTTTTGACTTGTTTTACACCTATTATTATTGCTGTAAGTACTGCTAAAGGGACAGTGAGAAGCAGTAATGGCGTTGTAAATCCAATATAGGGCATATCTACCCCTTGGCCAATAATCATAGCAGGAATATTAATTGGTGGAGCTATCATTCCAAATATTGCAGCCATGGCAATCAATGCACCTGCTCTTCGTTTATCCAAACCAAGATCTTTTAATACTGGATAAGCAATAGCACCTGTTGTCAACACCGCAGCTGAAGAGGATCCGGTTATCATACCTGCACTCATAATAAAAAGCGTCATAATCATCAATAAAAAAAGCGGTCGGCTTTTAAATTTCCTGGCTATTCTTTGAGCAAAGTCCTCCAAAAGTCCTGATACTCTTATGGATTCCATAAAAATCATTGCGGTTGCTATAATTAAAATGGCGTCAAAGTAGCCAAAAGAACCTTCAACCAAATGTCTGATAGGGAAAAAATGACCAGATGCCAAAGCACCACAAACTGCTGAAAACATTAAGGACACACTAATGGGTATCTTGATTGCGGCAAAAATAATAAAACTTAAAAGCATTACAAAGAAAAAAATCGATTCTGGCATAAAAAACTCCTTAATTTAGAAAATAACCAACACCTTTTTCCATTAGAAGATCGTATTCAGGGAGATTTTCTACTTCAAGTTGTTCCTCATTGAAAAGGTTGAATGTAGAAAACAATTTTTTCATCAGTTCCAAATGCATACCCACTCGATGTTTCAAAGGGAAATCCGGATCATTAATCACATCTTTGTTATCTCCAATCCTTTCTTGTCCTGGATTTGGGGATTCTGAAAGAAAAGAAATACTGTCCGAATGATCACCTATTTCTCGATGACTCAAACCTCTAAATTCAACACTTGATTCTTCCAATTTCATGGGAATACCCATATCTTCCATTTCCATTACAGCAAAAGCGCCTATTTCCAATCCCTCTTGATGACACACAAGCATATAGGCTAAACGTCCACCTTCGTAGACGTTACCTTCCGAATCCGTTAACTTTCTTGGCGTATCACTTTCATGCATATCCAAATTAAAATCTACATCTTCTTTTCTAATTAATTCAAGAATGCCATACGCAAGTTGCTGAGTCGGATTTCCATCAGGTTTTCCGGGATAGTTTCGGTTTAGATTTCTTGATTCCGCACCATCTTCAATGACCATTCCCGAAGGGTCATGTACATACTGCTCAGGATCAGGAATACCCTGATCGTTAATATCAGTTCTTCTATCTCCATAAATCAAATATCTTGGGCCACTCTTACTTTCTATCTGAATAAAATGGGGAATGTCAGAACTTTGATCATTAACGGATAATGCACTTCTATTTGAAAATGGGATAACAATGACTCTTCCAGTTTTAACAATGGCATTTTCCAAAAAAACTAACGCGCTAACACCGGTTGCTATTTCCCTGGCATGCGTTCCTCCCATCAGGAGAAAAGTTGCTCCAGGAACACCACTGTCCATAATGAAAACAGGCGTATCCAAGTTAGTATCTTTTAAAGGCTTAAAATAATCCGATAGCCAAGCTGTTTCAGTTACACCATAACCCGGTCTGATATCAGGATAAATAAATTGACTGAATACCGATAATGAAATAACAATTAGTAATGTAAATATTAGCACTTTCTTTTTCATATATATATCTCCTCAATCTTTTTAAAAAAGCAACCCGGTTTTACCGGGTTGCCTTAGAAATTATTTTGCGAATAGTTCTTTTAAAATATCTCTTACATCAGATGTTTTTTCGAAAAACAGGAGTGGAATATTCTCCTCTTCTGAGATTGTTGAAAATTTACCATCTTCATTGGCATCATCTTTAATTAATAAATAATTAGTATATTCTATTAGTGAATCTGCTATCTTATCAGATGAAGCACCCCTTCTGGTAGCACCTTCAATCTGTGCTAAAATTATTTTCTTGCCAAGTTCCTTTGAAATCTTTGCTAACTGTACAAGACGCTCAATTTCGGTATCTACATCGATACCGGCAGCACCAAGACCTTTTCCACTGGCACCAACAACTATTATTATCGTATTGAATTGTTCAATATCTTCTTTTGATGCTTGAATGTCTTTTTCAAATACGTAATTCAATCCACCTGTTTTGGCAAGCACCATCATTTGCAAAGCACCGGGGGATTGCCCGCCTGACGTTATTAAAACCGGTTCTTCAAATTTAACAACTTCTTCGCTGTTGGAAAAACCCAAAACTGCAAAAAAAGCCATTAACAAAAGCACTATAATTTTCTTCATTTTATTCTCCCTTTTTTTATGTTTTTATTGCGTTTTACATCTCAGGAGCTGAGGCAGCACCATCTCTTCTGATGGATCCTACACCAATCATCATACCGTCATCTTCAACTGAGATAATATTCGGACCACCAAAATAAAGGTCTGGATAGTCGTAGAGGGAAACATTATGGCCCATGGCTTCTAAAACCTGCACAGTAGTTTCTGGAAATCCCTTTTCCATTGGAACATCTTTATAGAAAGCATAACCAACAAACTTAGGCATTTTCACTGCTTCGTCTATAGGCATACCGAAATCGATTAAGTCAACAATTAATTGTGTCACCGTTGAAATAATTCTACCACCACCAGGCGTACCAATAACAAATTTAACTTCCCCATCTTTCTGAATAACAGTGGGACAAATAGTTGTTCTTGGTCTTAATCCCGGTTCAAGATTGATAATATCCCAGTCTCTGTAACTTGAGGCAAAATTACCCATTTCGTTATTCATAAAGAAACCGTTGATATAAGATCCCGTGCCGTAAAAACTGGAAAGTGTTTGTGTCCAGGCAACTGCATTTCCGTATTTATCAACAACTGAAAAATGAGTAGTAGAAGGTGATTCGTAATTTTCTAAAAGTGCCGCAGCTGCTTCTTTCTCTTGTGTTAATAGAACTTCTTCATAAGTTTTGCCTTCCTCGAAAGGATATGCATCGCCAGCATAATCCCAATAGGTATCGGGATCTATTGCCTTACTAAGATCAATAGCCATGGCTCTTAATCTGGCAAAATCCTTACTCATAAATCCGTTAACAGGGAGATCGTAAAATGCCGGATCAGAAATATAATTTCTTCTATCTACATCTTCAAGAACCAATGTCTGCTGAATGATATGAACAGCAAGTGGGTCATAAGGTCCCATCAAACCAAGGTTAAAATTCTCAAGAACGTTCAGTATTGCTATAAGTTGTGGTCCAGAAACAGGAGGCCCTGGAGCATAGATATCATATCCTCTGTAAGTACCATGCACTGGTTCAGTAAGATATACTACATAATTCTCCATGTCTTCTTTTGTTATGAATCCGTCGTTTTCTTCCATATATGCAGCGATGGCATCAGCTATTTGTCCTTTATAGAAACAATCGATGCCATTTTCTTTAATCATTTCAAGGGTTTGTGCAAGAGGTTCATTGATTAATAAATCTCCAGCTTCCCATAATAGCATTTCATTTAAAAACTCCGGAGCACTATTCAATAATTTTTCATAATTATCACTGGTTACACCTGCGAACGTTTCATTTACGATAAAGCCCTCTCTAGCTAAATCAATGGCTGGCTGAATCAATTCTTCAAGAGACATAGAGGCTCCGTTTTCAAGCATCATTTTTATTCCAGCAGGAATTCCTGGAACCAATGCGCCCATTGGGGTACGGCTGGCTTTACTAATAGTTGTACCCAATTCATTCAATTTTTCATAAGTTGCCATTTTAGGAGCCATACTCTTAAAATCAACGGCAAACTTCTCGCCATTTGCTAAAGTTACAACTGCATAGCCTTCCCCTCCAAGTCCGGATGCATAAGGTTCGACAACACCTAAAGCAAAACTGACGGCTATTGCTGCATCAATGGCATTTCCACCTTTTTCCAAAATCTCTGCACCCACTTCTGCCGCATAAGGATTAGCAGCAGCTACCATACCAAGGCTAGACGCTACTGTCTGTGAAGTGATTGCACCAAAGGTAAATGTAGCAATAAGACTAACAATGGTGAAAAACAACAATGCTTTTCTCATGTTTATTCCTCCTTAATTTTTTAGCATTCCCTAAAGAAATGCCCCTAAGCCTTTTCCCAACAATTCTTCATATCCTGGAATACCTTCAACCTCTATTAGTTTTTCAGGGTTAAACATATTCCAAGTTGTCAGAAATTCATCAAATGTTGCTACGTGTCTTGCTACACGCAACACTAAAGGATAACCATTTTCATTATAAGGAACATAAAGCTGTCCTCTTTCAGAAGCATTAACATAAAATTTATCTTTACCTGTGATAATTAATTCCTCGCTGGATTTCCCTCTCATTCTTCCTTGTGCTGGGTTCGATACTTCAAATAATATGGCCTGTGTGTCAGTATGATCACCCCACTCTCGATGACTCAGTCCTCTTAACGACGGTGGTGATTCTTCCAAACCAATATCTATACCGTTCATTTCAAGCATCATTTGTACTGTTACAGCCAGTTCTGCTGCATCCTGGTGGAAAACGATAGCGTTGTTTACTGGATACTCCGGAGAGGATTCGTGTAAATCAACTGCAAAATCGATTTCTTCTTGTCGGATCATTGAAGTAATGGCATAAGCCAATTTTTCTGTCCAATAACCATTTTCTCTTCCGGGATAACTTCTGTTCAAGTTCGTTGTTTCTTGTCCGCCAAGTACTGTCCCTTCTGGATGGATATATATTGTGGGGTCAGGCCATTGATGTATGGCATTTGTTCTTCTGGAACCATATCGAAATCGCCTTGTTTCATCTGAAGTTTCTATATGAAAAAATTGTGGATCTCCTTCCATTTGATCTGTGTGTGTAATTGCACTGTGATTTGCCCAAGGGATAATATAAATAGTACCGCTGTTACACTCATCAATATTTTCCAAAAGTGTTATAGCTGATAGCGCTGCAGCTGGCTCATTCGCATGCGTTCCACCAAGTAAAAGCACCTTTCCGCCATCTATTTCACCCTTAAAAATAAAAACAGGTGTATCAAAAGGTGTATTTTTTAAATCATTAAACCAATCACTGAGCATAACTTTTTCTGTCAAACCGTTACCGGGAAAAAGTTCAGGGTCTTGCCACATCGCCATAAATTCATTCCCGGAAATGATGCAGATAGTTATAACTGTTAATATAAAAACAAAATATTTGATTATCTTTTTCAAAGAACCACCTCATATATTTAGGAAACATAAGTATAATTTCTTACTAAATAAAATTATACCATTTTTTTGTCTTAATAACCTTATATATTTGTTATTATTATAATACATAT
>CAZRYM010000134.1:0-5937 GCA_964604305.1 uncultured Thermotogaceae bacterium
CTTCTACAGTTGTATCAACATCCCAGCTTAAAACAATATTCCTTTCTATTTCTGTACTACCTGAAGCAGGTTGTGGGTTAACAAACAGTATTTCCAAAACATCGATAATATCAATAATTCCACTTACACCACAAGAACTAAACAAAAAAATCATGAATAGAGCGGTTAAAATCAATAGGCCTTTCTTCAAAACCATCACCTCATTCTATCTCGATTTAAAATACACTAATAAAGTTTTATAAAACATTTGAACCCTTTACCAAGCAATAAAATTTTAAATATATAAACACTGTTCCATTATATCACTCATGTTATATATTTGAAAATCCTCTATAATACGTTATTTTAAATGTTATTTTATCCATCAGTGGTATACTTTATTGATTTCACTTTCTAATGAATGTCAAAGGAGCCATTATGTTTAAAGCGTTAAAGAAAATCAACGAAAAACCCGAACCTTTTCAATATTACACCGCCGATGATTTGTGGACGGATGAACACATTTCCAAACAAATGATGAAATACCACTTGAATGAGTCAGTGGATATCTCATCACGAAAAGGACAATTTATTCAGAAATCAGTAGATTGGATGATTCAGCGTTTTCAGATTGATGACAATAAATCTATTGTGGATTTTGGCTGTGGTCCGGGCCTTTACACCAATAAACTGGCGAAAAGGGGTGCAGTTGTAACCGGGATCGACTTTTCAAAAAGAAGCTTGGATTATGCGGCTAAAATAGCTGAAAGCTCTGGTTTAACAGTGGATTATATCCACTGTGATTATCTGCAATATGATACTGAAAAGCAATTTGATTTGATCAGCATGATCTACTGTGACTTCTGTGCTCTAAGCCCTAAACAAAGAAAAAAACTACTTGGAATCTTTCATAAGATTCTAAAAGAAGATGGGTCCATTCTTTTGGATGTTCATACGTTAAATGCCTTTAGCAATAAAAAGGAAGTGGCAGGATACGCATTCAATTACATGAACCATTTCTGGTCATCTGAAGACTATTTCTGTTTTTACAATACATTCCTTTATGAGGAAGAAAAAGTAAGTCTTGATCAATACGCCATCATCAAAAAAGACACAACAAACGACATCTATAATTGGCTTCAATACTACTCAAAAGAAGCTATCATCCGAGAGTTTGAAAAAAATGATTTTAAAGTAAAAGAAATTTACTCAGATGTTGCAGGAACTGATTATCATTCAGAATCTAATGATATGGCCATTGTGGCAAAAAAGCAATAATAAGCAAATAATTATACACATAAGTAACTGTAAAATAATCAGACCAGCTCCATCCGTCTTTATAATATATAACACTTTTTGAATTGTCTAAAAACGGAAGGAGGGAAGAAAATGAAGACAGTTTATTTTATGATAATTATTATGCTTTTATCCGTTTTCCCAACGAGCCTAATGGCTAAAACGATGAACGGATTCAATATCATCAATCCTTTAGTTCCTGAAGAAGAAATCTTACACGGTGGAGTTGCAAGAGACGGAATCCCTTCTATTGATAATCCCGGATTTATCAAAGCAGATGATATAGAAAACATTAATAATAACGATTATATTCTCGGAATTGAAATGGATGGGGTTGCCAAAGCTTATCCGATTAGCATCCTTAATTGGCATGAAATCGTTAATGATACCATCAATGGAACCCCCATTGTTGTCACTTACTGTCCTTTATGCGGATCCGGAATGGTATTTGACGCAACAATTCGAGGCGAACATTTGATATTTGGAGTTTCGGGTCTTCTATACAATAGCGATGTTTTGCTTTATGACAGAAAAACGGAATCACTTTGGTCCCAAATCAAACAAGTTGCAATTTCGGGTTCATACAAAAACACAAAGCTCGAAATGATCCCTTCAAAAATGACTACCTGGGCTTTGTGGAAAACGGAGCATCCAAATACACTCGTTCTCGATTTCCAGCAGGGGTTTAACAGACAATACAGTTATAACCCCTATTCGGGATATGAAAGCTCTAACAGCCTTTACTTCCCTGTGTCTTATTTGGCAAAAGGTTTGACGCCAAAAGATAAAGTGATCGGTTTGAGTATGGAAGGGGTTTCAAAAGCATGGCCTTTAAAAGAACTCAAAAAACAAGGTGACGTGATCAACGATACCCTCGCAGGTAAAGGAATTAAAATCATTTACAATGCGCAAGCAAATGCTGCTGAAATATGGAGTCAAGATGATGAATTGCTTCCAGGCGTTACTATGTTTTGGTTTGCCTGGTCCGCATTTTATCCTGAAACGCTTGTTTATCTATCAGAACCTGGATCATAAACTTAATATTACTGAATGTGTTTTTGACTCCCACTTCTCTTTTTTCAAGTGGGAGTCTTATTTTTTTATAAAATAGTTTATTGAAAAAACACAATGAATATGATAAAATCACAAAACTCTTTAACTTGAGTCACAATTGAACGGTGCAAATCAGTTGCACCTTTTTTCTTTATAGAGGTGATTTTGAATGGAAAAAGTCGTTGAAGTCACGGATTTAACGAAAAACTTTAAAACAAAAGTGAAAAAATCTGGGCTAAAGGAAAGTTTTAAATCTTTGATCCACCCAATATATAAAGATGTAAAAGCCGTACAAGACATTTCATTCTCTGTTGATAAAGGGGAAATCCTTGCCTTTATCGGTCCCAACGGTGCAGGAAAATCAACGACGATCAAGATGATGACGGGAATCCTCTATCCCAGTCATGGAACCGTCAATGTCTTGGGTTTGATACCCTGGAAATCACGAAAAAAATTATCTTACAAAATAGGCTCCGTCTTCGGCCAAAAATCTCAAATGTGGTTTCACCTTCCACCGGAAGATTCTTTTGAACTGATGGGGGATATTTATGAACTGGATAGAATGGAATACAAGCAGAAATTGAAAGAGTTGGTCAAACGGTTTCAACTGGAAGAATTCATGCATCAACCCGTTCGCAAATTGTCATTAGGGCAGCGGATCAGATGTGAAATAGCCGTCAGCTTAATTCACAGCCCGGAAATACTATTTCTGGATGAGCCTACCATTGGTTTGGATGTGGTGGTGAAAAATCAGATCAGGGAACTGATTAAAGACTTGAATAAACGAAACCAGTTAACGGTATTTCTGACTTCTCACGATGTAGGTGATGTTGAAAAGCTCTGTCGACGAGTCATCGTCATTGATCATGGGAAATTGATCTTGCACAGCACTGTGAACGAATTGAAACACGATTACTTACAAACAAAAATCTTGTCTTTGAAGTTGGAAGACGTCTATATTCCAAAATTACTTGGTATCACCATCCTCAAACAAAAAGGAACCGGCTTAAAATTGGAAGTGGATACAACGCAATGTACGTTGCAGCATATCATTGATGATATCATTAAAAACACCACCATTGTGGACATGATGATTTCAGAAACCCCCATGGAAGAAATCATCGAAACCATTTATACTGGCAGTTGATTGTTATGAAGAGGGTGAAAAAATATCTAACGATCTTTAAAATAACATTTGTCAATGATCTCATGTATTCCAGAAATTTTATCGGGCAATTCATGTTTTTTGGTTTGTTTTTGTTCGTGTATTCGTTTTTATGGCGTGTGGTTTTCAAAGACGGGCAAATCGAAGGGTTTACCTTCATGAAAATGATGTGGTATTTCATGTTTACTGAATCTATCATGTTGGCAAAATTTGTCTTTCACAGAGAAATGGCACAGGATATCAAAACAGGTGATATTGCCTATCATCTCAACAAACCCTATTCCTACATGTTGTTCATGTATGCCAAGTACATGTCATCCAGTCTGGTCAGAATGTTCATGAATCTCTTATTCGGATCATTGATCCTGTTCGTAACGCTGCATGAAGCCCCTATTACCCCCATCAATATCATTCTTGGTATTATCTCGTCCATCACCGGCTTAACCATCAATTTTACCTTTTATTTTTTGATTGGGATGGCTGCCTTCTGGTTTGAAGAAAACACAGCCTTTCATTTTATCTATTCCAAATTCCTGTTTACAGTGGGAGGACTGTTCATCCCCATCGAATTTTTTCCGGACTGGTTGAGACAACTCAGTGACAAACTCCCGTTCATGTATATCTTAAATGCTCCTGCAAAAGTATATATCGAAGGAGTAGATGAATTTCTACGGGTATTTCCCATCCAATTGATGCACGTTTTCATATGGGGCGGACTCATCGGGCTGCTGTTTTTTGCGGGAACGAAAAAACTGGCCATTAATGGTGGATAAAGGAGATGGATCATCGATGAAAAAACTATTAAAATTAATCTGGCGTTACTTTAAATTCAACCTTTCGGCCCAGATGGAATACCGAGCCAACTTCTTAATACAAACCTTCGGTATGATCATCAACGATGCGTTTTTACTGTTTTTCTGGTGGATCCTCTTTGGAAAAGTGGGCGTGATCAACAATTACGGCTTGGATGATATGTTATTGGTGTACTCTGTGGTTACGGTCTCCTTTGGTATCTCACAAGTCTTTTTCGGAAACCTGTTTAACATGACACAAATCATCATCAACGGAGAATTGGATTCCTATCTCCTGCTGCCCCAGGAGCCCCTGTCGCATCTACTGGTTTCTAGAATTTCACTGGGTGCCCTTGGGGATTTGATTTTCGGACTGGCGCTTTTTTTCTTCACATCATATGCCTCTCTATCCAATTTTGTCTTATTAATAATCGTTTCCATACTGGCTTCTTTTGTCTTTACAGGCTTCAATATCATCTTTCAATCGCTGACGTTTTATATCGGCAACGCCACATCGTTGGCAAGTGTCATTCCCGACTCCATTTTAACATTTTCGCTGAATCCCCACACCCTTTTTACCGGCGTGGTCAGAGTCATTTTGTTTACCCTCATCCCAAGTATGTATTTTTCTTTCATACCCGTTTCAATTATCAAACATTTCGATGGTTGGAGCATGTTTTACCTGGCAAGCGCTGCTGTATTGTTTATGACAGCAGGCATAGTGGTTTTTAAAAGAGGATTAAAAAAATATGAGAGTGGGAATTTAATTGTGAAACGGATGTGAGTTCAACAAAATATTTGTGATTTCATAACCTAATTATTGACGATTGAGATCTAACACCCAGTAATCACTCAGGCCTTGATTTCCCGTAATATCTCCATCTGTGGAATAGGTGTTTCCACCCAAAATAAAACCACCATTTGTCTTTTCTATTAGAGAATTGCCGATTTCTGTTGAAGTGCCTCCATAATTTTTGGTCCACTGGATATTCCCCGTATCATCAAGAACCATAAACAAAAAATCAAAATCTCCCCGGTTACCGGGAACATCTTCATCTGAGGAATTTGAAGCTCCTAAAAAGGCATACCCTCCATTTGCCGTTTGTATCACATCCCTGATGTCGTCATCATCTGTTCCGCCATAACATTTAGCCCAAGTCAAGTTGCCATTTGCCCCCAATTTTAAAAGCCAGCCATCTTTATCCCCATGATTTCCTGTGACATCCTGATCGATTGATTCAGTTTCGCCACCAACAAGAAAGCCGTTATCCGCTGTCCGAAAGACCGAGCGTGCCAAGTCGTTGTTTGAGCCCCCAAAATTCTCCTCCCAAACTAAATTCCCCACCTGATCGACTTTAGCCAGCCATAGATCAACTCCGCCGTTGTTATCAGAGACATCTCCATCTGAAGATCGACTGGAGCCCCCAATCAAAAAACCGGTATCATGAGTTGAACAAACTGAATAGGCTCTGTCTTCCTGTCCTCCACCTAAAGACTTTTGCCAGACCAAGCCCCCGGTATCATTTACTTTTACAATCCAGTAATCATCATTCCCTTGGTAGCCTGTTACATCTCCATCCGAAGAATTGGTAAATCCGGCAACTACATAACAGCCATCGGTGGTTTTACAGAGGTCAAAAGCGTACTCACTGT
>CAZRYM010000135.1:0-5920 GCA_964604305.1 uncultured Thermotogaceae bacterium
TAGTCTGCCAAAACCCCCTCCGGCCCTTCGGGCCACCTCCCCCGAGGGAGGAATTTTTTGGTTTTCTTCAGCCCTAAATCAATTGTGGAGTTTTGTCTTTTTAAAACTTCAAGGCGTGGTACTCAACGTCACCCCAGAGGGGGAGAGTAGTGAGTCTTTTCTTTTGCCCCTCTATAAATAAAGCTTTTTTCCGCTTTCAATTCCCCCCCCTGGGGGGGGAGGGCCTCTTCTGGCGGAGGGGGTTTTTACACTCTTTCGTCTACAGTGCTATCCCCGGATTGCCGCCACATCTCAATCTTCGATTCAGTTTTTTTCAAATCTCAAGTTTTTGTCGATGTCGTTTACAATGTTTCAGTCGTTAGTCTGCCAAAACCCCCTCCGGCCCTTCGGGCCACCTCCCCCGAGGGAGGAATTATAAGGTGTGAGTCTTTTCCTTTGCCCCTCAATAAATAAAGCTCCTCTTCCGCCTTAATTCCCCCCGCTCAAAACCGCCACTATTCTGATATAGGGTTTATCGGCTTCCAAGAGCATTGTGTCGTTGATCCATTCGTAGTATTCGTTGTAGAGCTGGTCTGTTCGGCGTCTTTTTTGGGCGGCTTTGGCAGCAGCTCGTGTGCTTTCGTTGGTTTGTTCAAAGAGGGAGATTTGCTCATAGTGTTTTTCTTTCAAGCGTTCGAGATTTTTTAGTTCTTCTTCTAATTTCGGGAAGGTTTCTTTCTCGAAGTCTTTTCGGGCGTTTTCCGTTAATTCTCTGGTTTTGGCTACAGCTTTGCAGATCAATCCCTGCAGGTGTTTCACCAAGGCATCATCACTTTTATTTGGATTGGGATAGGGTTCTCTAAACATCTTCATGGCCAGCAGCTCGTCCAGATCGATGATTTGTTCTTTCCCGGTGTCTGTGAAGCGGATGGCGTGCCATTGGTCGATGACGGGTTCGGAGCGGCGGTTTGGGACGATGGCTTCGGTGATGAAGATGTGTTCGCCACTTTTGAGTTCGTCGGTTTTGATCAATGGGGCTTGGCGGCGTTTGTAGGAGGTGTCGATTTTGTCGGCTATCCAGTCGGTGATGGGGTGTAGGGGCCATAAATATTGCCAATTGGGCCAGGTGTTTTCTTTTTTCTGACGGCCGGCTTTGATTTCTTTTTCAATTCGGTTTACGTCTGTGGTCAGTCGTAGTTCGTGATTTGCCGGATAGACTTCTTCAGGCATATTGGTTTTCATTCTTGATGCCAGGTCCGTTCCCATTTTGATTTTCATGCCTGCTGCTGAAGTCATCGGGGTGATGGTCAATCCTTTATCCAACTGTAATTGGGTGATCCATTTCAGACCTTGTTCGGTGTAATCTGAATCGGAGAAGATGGTTTGCCTAAGCTGTATTTTTTCTGAAGGGGTGTCCCCGCCTGAACCGGAGATGGCGTTGATCAGCGATAAAAAGGGGTCTTCTTCTGTGCCGGTATCCAATAATCCGGCGAAGTCGTCCGCATCCATGTTGTCTTCAATGGCTTTTGCGGTTTGGGCTTCTTCGGCTTCTGTGTCGTATTTTTTCATGATGGTTGCCGGGTCTCCGATATTTCGGTAGGCTTGTTCTTCTTTTTCCACGAGGATTTCCAGGATTCTTAAGTCGCCGTTGATGCGTTCGTTGTCTGTTTGGGTGATGATGTAACGGATGTCTGGGGTTTGTTCCTGGCCGTATCGGTCGATTCTTCCGTTTCTCTGTTGGAAGACCATCAGGGACCAGGGGAGATCGAAGTGTATCATCCGGTGGGATAGGTAGTGGAGGTTGATGCCTTCCGAGGCCACATCGGAGGCCACCAGTATCCGGATGTCCGAGTCCGTGGCACCGAATTCATCCACAATGGCCTGTTGTTCCATGTCGCTCAGGCCTCCATGGAGTTCGATGATTTGGGCGGGTTTCATTTTCAGGTCCCGTGCGAGGGCTTCTTTCAGAAATTTCATGGTTTCGATTCTCTCGCTGAAGATGACGATCCTGTCTTCTTTGTCTTTGGGATCCCAAGCGTATTCTTTCGATTGGATGATGTGAATGAGTTTTTGATAGCGGGAGAATTTTTCCGGTGTGATTTTCTCCAGAAGCCGTTTCATTTCTTTTAATTTTTGGTTATCTTCTTGCCGCTGGTTGTCTGTTCCGTGAATTTCTTCTGTTTCAAGGGCCTTTTTCAATCGTTTGATTCGGTTGTCAATGGTCTTGATACAGGCTGCTGGGCTTGAAAACATGGACTTTTCAAGGGTGGTTTTAAACAGCGATCCGGCGGTGCGTCTTTTGTCCAGGGAGTAAAAGCTCAGGTTTGAAAAATAGTCGAAGGCGGCTTCCTCTTCGGTCGTGGCGTTGCATATTTCTCTGTAGACTTTGCGCTCTCTGAAATTGTCCGAGACCTGATCCTGTATGTCTTTTTTGAAACGGCGAAAGACCATGCCTTTGATGTCTTCTTTTGTGTAATCTTCTTCATTGGCGATGGCCATGGGATCCAGCATGTTCATGAGTGAGGCAAAACTGGCGGGTTTTCCATCGTGGGGTGTTGCCGATAGCATGATCAATGTGTCCGAACGGGTGGAAAGTCTTTCTGCCAGTTTGGATCGTTGGGCTTGGCGCTTTCCACGACTGGCAACGTTGTGGGCTTCGTCAATGATGATAATGTCCCATTTGGTGTTTTCCAGATAGGTTCGGTATTCGATGTCCCTTTTCAGGGTGTCGATGGAGATGATGGTTTTGTCATGATAATAAAAGGGGTTGTGATTAGCGGGTATTCGGGCTCTGATCCGTTGTATTTCATTGGAGTCTAATCTTTTTAGCGGTATGGTAAATCGTGTCCAGAATTCTTTTTGAAACTGGAGCATCATGCTTTTCAGGGCAACAACCAATATCCGCTTGCCCTTTCCCCTGGCCATCAGCTCACTCACCAGTATGCCGGCTTCCAGTGTCTTTCCAAGTCCCACACCATCTGCCAGTAATATCCGCTGTCTGGGCCTTTCCAGAGCCTTTACCGCCGGCTCTATCTGATAGTCCATCATGTTCATGGCGCCTTTATGGCCGATGGTGAGTTTTTCGCCTGTTGAAGTCCGTTTGCGGAGCTTGCTTTCTATGTATAGTTTTGAATTGATGTAAGCAGGAGAGTCGTCAAGGATCAACTGGGTGTCCACCGGATCGATGACCTTGACTTTTTCTATTTCACTGAGAAAGATCGCCTCATATCCCTTTACAATTCCGGATAATCCCGTTGCATAAATCGTTTGTGTATTTGAAGAATTGGTATCAACTTTGCGAATGACCCATTCCTCGTCTCTTATCTCAACCCGCATCCCCGGCGCATATGTGTTTACCATCCAATCCCCTCTTTTGGTTATATTAAGAATTAAGAAATCATTTCATAACAATTATACGCTTGTGATATTTAACTGTCAAATGTTGGAAATAATGAAGAAAAGGGTCTGATCAAGGTGTTTTTAAGTGTGTTTTTTTCTAGTGGGCAGAGTTTGGTTGATATCGCTTACAATGTTTCATTCGTTAGTCTGCCAAGAACCCCCTCCGGCCCTTCGGGCCACCTCCCCCGAGGGAGGAATTTTTGCTTTTTAGCAGCCTCAAATTAACCGTGAAGTTTTGTCTTTTAAACTTCTAAGGAGTGTCCCTCAACTTCATCTCTAAGGGAGGATTTTTTGCTTTTCAGCAAGCCCTAATTTAGTGTGGAAAATACAGTCAATCATGAGAAGATAAAACAAGTAGGCTTAAAGCTGCTCAAAACAAGAGACGCCCACGAGCTTTATAAAAAATACGGGTTTATTGATAATGAATGTATGGCTTTGAGAAAAGAGTTGTAAGGCTGATGTATAGAAAAAATTATATAAGGCTATATTCTAAAACTAAAAGCTCCATAAAAGGAGCTTTTAGTGATTAAAGACAATAACATAGAAAACTTTTTGAATCTTTTAATTACGCAAAGGATTCAACACGTCGTTGTTTGTTTATCACCATTGAAACGGCAATGATGGCCACAAAGAATCCGATCTGTATGACAAAGGTCATCAGTACAGGGCCTAAGGTCTCACTGTTAAAAGTATTCAATCCTGCAATCAGGTTGTTCCCACGGATATACCAATAAGTGGGGATAAATCGGGCAACGGCAAGAACACTGTCTCCCAGCAGGTACTGAGGTACAAAGGCACCACAGAGGAAACTGGTTCCCAAACCTATGGTGTTGGCAACGGCAGAAAGTGCATTCTTGCTTTTAATGAGACTGCCGATGAGGAAACTGATGGAAAGACAGACCAGAGAAAAAATCAACAGATTCAGAATCCAAAGTGCCCCGTTGGCCGATAAAAGGGCTTTCCCGTGAACCAGGAAACCGCAAATCGTTGTAATCAGCCAAAGTCCCAAAGCGAGAACCAAATCTCCCAACAACCTTTGAAAAACGATCTGATTGTTACTCAGCGGAGAACACATTGTTCGCTGCTTGATAAAACTCTTGTTAAACACCAGTATGAATGAGGAGATACCAAATATGAGAATGATGATGGTGGAATAGGATGCGTAGTTAAAGAAATAGGCTATCAAGGCAGCATCTGACAAACCACTGTCAAAGGTTTTCATCTCCACAGGTGTTTCTAAAGACAAATCTTTCATGGTCTTTTCAATCACTTCAGCCTGTGTCAGGTTATTGCCATGCTTTGCGTATAGGGATGCAGTATTGAGAAAACGGTTCAAGAGCATTTCTAACTGAATCCCGGCAGTTTGATCAATACCTTTTGTCTGTTCAAGTTGAACATCTTCTCCGGCCATAAACGCTTGTGAAAAGTCTTGTGGTATTTTCAAAATGTAATCAATCTTTTCATAAAAAAGGGCATCTTTCAGGGCTTCTTCGTCTTGTTCCACATCAACCAGGTTGGCGTTTTGTTGAATATAACTCACTAATCCTTTTACCAGGGCTGAGCCTTTATCTTCATTGATCAGGGCTAAATCGCTTTTTCTAGCTGTAAAGCCGACCATTTCCCGGGTCTGGTTGGAAGCAGTAATACCTATGACTACACTTAAAAAAATAACTAAATACAAGATCAGCATGGGCAGGTTTTTTTTGACAATTTTAAAATACGCTTTAAATACTTGCATACGTTCTCCTCCTTAACACAAGGCATGTAATGGTGCAAAAAATAAGGGAAATAAGTCCCAGAATGGCGATATTCAACCAAAATCGATCAAAAGTGTCAAAATAATACAAACTGTAAAAGGCATCGGTGATCAGATTCGCCGGACTAATGTAACGAACGATGGGCAGGTTTTCCTCGACCAAGTATTTCATGTTATTGGCCATCAGTCCTGCCAAAAAACTACTGAACAGCGTACCACCAATGGTAACGGCCAATTTCATGCCTTCGGATTTACCCAGGACTCCGGTAGTTGTTCCGAAAAAGACACCTGTAATGGTTCCCATGATACAAGTCAAAATGATCAGACCTGTTCTTTCACCGAAATTTATACCCAAGACCAGCATGACATAGGCCAGAACAATCAACACCACAATGATTTGGAAGAATAGACTGGCACTGATATTGTAAAGAAAGAGCTTGAATTTTTTTACCGGTGAACAGTTGATTCTAGCCGCTAAAGTAGATAGGTTCGCCTGTAATTTGGTGATTTCAAATACTGAGGATGTGGATGCTATTAAACAGGTCATGGCCAACAAGGCGTAAAAGAAAGTAGACATTACATCCCCACCGCTGGGTGACGCATCCGTTTGAGTCAAAAAATCCTTTCGGTTCATGACGTCCGTGATTGTTTTGAACATTGCTGCCGGATTATCTTTGATGATCCCCTTTACGGTTTGGGTGGTCTGGTTGTATTCATCCAAAAAGGTTTTAATGATGGTTTGGTTAAAACCCGATCCGGATACTACAAGGCGCATCCTGTCATCGT
>CAZRYM010000136.1:0-3426 GCA_964604305.1 uncultured Thermotogaceae bacterium
AGCTAATGAAAATAGAAAAAAATTGATATGAATATGCTGTCAGTAGGGACAGGATCGACGATTTCCGTATCGCCTGGCCTGTCCCCGGAAATAAAAACTCTTTACTGCTGATCCAATAATTCCTGGATCTGTTGATTGTACTTATTCAAAGTCTCTTTCACAGGAGCCTGATCAAGAATAAGTGCTTCAACGGCTTCGGTAACCTTTTCCTGTATCTTTGCCCATTGGGGTGTAGGTGGAACGGGAACGGCTGTGGCGTTTTGTTCAAAGAATACGTATTCCAAAGGATGATCGTCAAACCAGGAATCTTCTTCCGCCGTGATGTTGGATGGGAAAACAGCCGGATAGGCTTTCGTCACACGCATCGCTACATCAGGATCCACTAAGTATTCCACCAATTTCAAAGCTTCTGCCTTGTTCTCACAGCTTTCAGGAATGGTCAAAATTTCTCCACCTGCAAAGGAAGCGTGAAAGCCCTTTTCGTTGGATGGTTTTGGCACAAATGTGACTAAAAATTTTGTTTCCGGGTAGGATGTGAACAAGGCTGAAATCTGATGTGCACCTCCCACAACCATACCAATTTTTCCGTTTCCGAAGGAATCCATCAGGTCATCCTGTTTGGTTGTGATGGCGTGTTTGGAGAGATTCTGATAAAATGTCGCTGCCTCAACGACCTCGGATGTATTAAACAGGGCAGTTTTCAAGTCCGTTGAAACAACTTTACCGTTATTTCCCCAAACTGCCGGTAAGAACCATTCCTGCCATGGCGAATAAGGTTCACCGGAAGCCAGTCCGAAACCATAAACGTCATCTTCCAGGGCGTCTATCTTTGCGGCAGCTTCAAGCACTTCAACCCATGTAGCAGGCGGATTTGCAGGATCCAATCCGGCTTCTTCAAACAGATCAATGTTGTAAAACATCGCTCTTGTTCCAAGCAACCAAGGAACGCCCCATACGTCGCCTTTATAACTGGCGCTGTTCCATCCCACAATTTCCTTGTTGATTTCCATAATCCAGTTCATGTTTGAGAGTACACCTTCTTCTGCAAAATTGGCAACCCAGGTATTTCCAAGCTCCAGTACATCGGGTGCAGCATCTGCAGCAAATGCCGTTACGATTTTATCAAAACCGTTTGCCCATGACAGTTGAACGAATTCAACTTCGATATCCGGATTGGCAGCTTCAAATTCCTCTACTACTTGCCTGCCGGTTTCATCATCCATCATAAATTGCCATAACACCAATTTTGTCTTTGCCATTGAAACAGTCATGATCAGCATCAATGCCAAAAGAATAACAACGAACTTCTTACTCATAAAAACACCTCCGATTTGTTTACACGGGATTCCCCAACCCCGAATTTTTATTGTTCCAAGATTTTTAATGCCCATTCATAATTGGTAAAAAATTGATTTAAAAATGACACGGCCCCTCCCAGTGCGATGTTGTTAATACCTGAAGTGTCTATTTCTATGAACTCCTCAGCAGATGAAAAATCCAAACTGTCTTTGATTTTTCCCTTCAGGTGTGAAATGACTGAATCCGAGAAATCCGTAATATCTCCCCCCAATATGATTTTGTCCGGATCCAGCAAAGTAGTTACTACAATGATTCGGTTGATAAGATTGTTGATCATATCTTCAATTATTTGTGGGAATTCTTGGGAAGGATAAACGTATTCGCCCAAATCCTTAGCATGCAACGAATATTCCTTTGAATAACGCCAACTGTTATCCAAAATGATTTCCCCTGCAGCAGAACGTGACCCTTTGTAAATGGTCTTGTTTAAAACTATTCCGGCTCCGATGCCACCATAGGTTTTGAATTCACTGGGGAAAGAAAACATGTAATAAATTAAATTGTCATGCTTCATGCCGGATTCGAAAAGATATGCTGCAGCACCTGCATTGGCATCGTTTTCGATGTAAGTGTAGACCTCTAATTTTTCTTCAATGAGTTTTTTCAGGGGCATATTTTTGATGTTTAAATCATAGGAAAAATGAATCAATCCCTCTTGAGAATCGATGATACCCGGCATGGAGATAGTTACAGCAAGAATATCACCGGTATGATCAGAAAATTCATGAAAGGCCTTTTCTATTTCTTCTACTATGTTTTTCTCATTTACTTTATCGTTAAAAGCGTATTGATCGATTACACGTCCTTTTAGATTCAATAACAAGGCCAGAATCCTGTCATTGACTATAGAGATGGCCATAATTTTTAAGAGATTCTCGTTAAGCTTCAGCACTTCGGTCTTTCTGCCACCCGATTCACCTGGATTTTGAACGGAATCTTTAATGATGACAGATTGTTCCATTAGACCTTCAAGACTCCTGGAAATGGTGGAGCGGTTAAGATTTAGCTCCTTACTTAATTCCTGTCGGGTGAATCGCTCCTTTGTCCATATTCTATTGATGATCTGATGTTGTGTTTGATTTTTAATGGTTATCATAAGAGTTCTCCTTTTTATTTAGTTGCGTGCGTCACGCAACAAACAAAGCTATTATAATCTTTCATTGTTTAAAATCAAAATGTGATTATTTATGTTGAGAACGATTTAGAATGAATTATGAGTAAATAGAAAGGATAAGCTTTTGTTTTTGAATAGGGATGATGTTGATTAAAAAAATTACCGATACCAGGATTTTGGGATTGGCATGTCATCAAGAAACAGGTCTCTATCCCGTTTTAAAAACTCAGAAGTAAGATCCACCATCTCTTTTGTCCGGCATAAAATGGTTCGGGCGTTTCCGAATTGTCCTTTTTTTGCAATTCCCAGGTATAACAAAGGCTCTGTCAACTTTCTGTAGTTTTTAGAGACATCGCCCCTTTCATTGTGATGGCGGAATAAAGGTCTTTCGATAATTTGTCCATCTTCCATTTGTATTTTCAACGGTTGAGCTTTTTTCGAAAGTCTGTTTGGTATATGAGTCCATTCTTCCACACCATGAATAATGGTGTTTGAACGCAAGGTACAACCGATAAACAGGATTCTGGCATCCAAATCATACAGTTTCCCCCAGCATCCTTTCCTTGGGCATGGTGTATCAAAGCGTTCCTCGCCCGCTACAAATGTTTTGGCATCGTTTCCAAAAGCTGCCACCGAATGAGTGGGATGCAACGAGCGGTAAACACCGGGGCGAACCATAAATAGATTGGATAAAATACCAACACATGAGGGTTCCGTTTTAGGGTTAAACAAATTATATGTATCCGACATCTGTTCCCATGTATGCGTGGGAAAAACCAGCAACCCCTCATTCAGATACTCCATAAAAGCATCCAGCACTGTATCCCCTCGGCCTTCCACATCTCCTATGGATTTCATAGAAGAGTGAATGAGTAACGTATCTGTTCTTTTGATTCCCAGTTCTTCAATTTGCATTATTAAATCAGCTTTTGTGTACATTTTTTAGGCTCCTT
>CAZRYM010000136.1:3526-5669 GCA_964604305.1 uncultured Thermotogaceae bacterium
TCAAACCAATCCTGAATCTCCTGCAATCTTCGCATTCGATGCTTTGGCTTGCCCCCACGAGAAAGTTCATGGTTTTCTTCTCGAAACATGCACATTCTCGCTTCTACACCGTGGTATTTCAGTGCCGTGAACATTTGCAATCCCTCGGGATACCAGCAGCGATAGTCTTCTTCCGAGTGAATAAACAACGTGGGTGTTTTCGCCTTGTCTGCATATTTCAAAGGGGAACTTTCCCAGAGTCTGTCATGTCCGTCCCAGGGGGTTGCTTCTCCGCCTTGGTCGTAGACAAAGAAATAACCAATATCCGTTGTACAGAATTTTGAGATCCAGTTTGAAATACTTCGCTGAGAAGCTGCGGCTGCGAAACGGTCTGTATGTCCTATGATCCAATTTGTCATGTATCCGCCATAGGAACCGCCTGTTACGCCTATTCTTTTTGGATCTATATAGGGATGCTTTTCCAATACCAGATCAGTAAAGTCCATGATATCTTCATAATCGATGGTGCCGTATTTTCCTCTGATATCTGCAAACTCATTGCCTCGTCCGTCACTTCCCCTGGGATTACAGAAGAACACGGCATAACCGGCAGCGGCCCATACCTGCATCTCATGGAAGAAAACATCCCCGTATACGGTTTTGGGACCACCATGAATGTCCAAAATGGCCGGATATTTTTTTTCGCTGTCGAAACCGGCAGGTTTAATGACCCAACCGTGAATATCCGGGGAGTCTTCACGTTTCAGTGTTAAAGGTTCCGGTCTGATGTATTCAAGTGATTCCGTTAATGTTGTGTTGAAATTAGAAAGCGGGGTTTCCTTACCATCCCTGAATCTGTAAATCTCAGGTAATTTAGTTCCCCTGATGGCGATTTCGATGATTTCGTCATCCAATAAACAAAAATGATCCAATGCCCCTTTGATATCAATTACAGGTTTTACTGTTCCGTTCAACTCAACACTGTAAAGGTAAGAGCTGTCGTTGTCTGTGCTAACGAAAAAGACCATATTTTCTTTTTTCTCCAGTATATGAGGAGAACCTGAACCAAATCTGGCATCGGAACCTACAGAGTTCCAGAAACTCATATCCAGATCGGGTGTTATGCAGTTTGATTCAGAGGTTTTGATTGAAAGGGAGTAGAATTTTCTGTTTTCATTAACCCCATAACGGTTCATATCCGTTCCAAAGGCCATTATCTGCTCTTCATTGAAGAAAATGGCATCTGTGTAATTCATGGGTGTGTCCGGAGAAACCTGTTTGGATTCCCCTGTTTTCAGGTCGTATAAAAAAACATGATTCGTTAGTTCACGTTTGTCTTTAAACAAATTACCCGTGTAAATCATTTGATCTTTTGAATCTGCCACATCAAAATTCATGACAGACATATAGTCATCAGTGATTCTTTTAAAAGTTTTTTCTTTTTTGTTGAACAAAAACAGTCCATTACGCTTTTGGTCGGTATAGCCACTTCCGTTACTCCAGAAAGGAATCTCTGTCAGAACTTCGTAGTCCTTTTCTTCCTCAAATTCTTTTTTTATCTTTTTTGTCGTATCTTCATCCATATTCAGAGGGAGTTCCTTTCCCATCTTGAAAATCCCTTGAACAATGTATAGTTCATCCGGTTGAATGACTTCCAACCCCGTTAACAAAACCGGAAGTGTAAATACTTCCTGAGCCTCCCCACCGTTGATGTTGATTCTGAATACCTTTGTGGTAAAGGGAATGTCTTTTTTCTCATCTTTGTTTCTGCCGGATGTGAACAGGATTGTTTCATCATCTTCCCAATAGAAATTCCCCGTTTTACCATCTGCTGTAAAAGATTTCATCTCGTTGGTTTTTGTATCCAAAATCCATAAATTAGAATCATACTTGTTTTCTTCCTGATTCATTTGATGCATCATAAAACCGATTTTATCTCCGGTCTTGTTTTTCTTAAGTGTTGAAGGGAATTTAAACTTCAACATCGTATCGATTTTTATTCGTTCCATTGATTTCACTCCTTTTTATTCGGTTTACTAATAGTTTATCATATTATTTGATTTTTCCCATGCGACGGATAAAAAAATAGTGGGTAATACATTATGAAAACAATCATAAAAAGGAAGGTGTTTAAAATGAAAAAGAGTATAAAAGATTATCTGGT
>CAZRYM010000137.1:0-5659 GCA_964604305.1 uncultured Thermotogaceae bacterium
CACTGTTGTTTTCTGTCACTGTTACCTGAACCGTTTCCCGCTGAGAAAACCACTCCTCCAATTAAAATTACCACTAATAAAATGATCATTGCCTTTTTCATAATTCTCTCCTCCTAAAATGTAGTTTGTTGTCTATAGAATTATCTTCTGTCCTTAGGAGAGTCTTAGAGTAAGCTTAGGGTTTTCTTAGTATTATACTTTGAAAATCTAAAAATAAGATAATAGAGTTAAGGTAAAGTAATAATAATTTAAAATTTAATATTATAAAGCCGGTTTTTTGGTATAATCAAAAATATTCAGTTTTATGGGAGGCTGTTATGGATAAAGACGATCTGTATGTTGTAGGAATTGGAGCTTCAGCCGGTGGCTTGGAAGCGATAGAAAAGTTCTTCAACAATATGCCTCAGGATCCGGGGATGGCGTTTGTGATCATCCAACATCTCTCGCCTGATTATAAGAGCCTCATGGATGAGATCCTTTCTAAACATACCAATCTGGAAATCATCCAGGCAAAGGATAACATCGAAGTAGAGGCAAACAAGATCTATTTGCTCCCTCCCAAAAATAACTTAAAGCTGTTTCACGGTAAACTTTATTTAACCCCTCATAAAGGACAACGCTCTCTCAATTTGCCTATTGATATCTTCTTTAGATCATTGGCCGAGGATAAGAAGGAAAAGGGGATAGCGGTTATTTTATCCGGAACGGGCAGTGACGGAACAAGGGGTATTCGTCATATTAAAGAATTGGGGGGGATGGTCATCGTTCAGGATCAAAATACCGCTCAATTTGATGGCATGCCCCGCAGTGCCATTATTGCCGGGATGGTTGACTTTATTCTGGCTCCGGAAGAGATGGGGGAGACCCTGGTGAAGTACATCAAGAATCCCATCTTTTCACAAACCAGTAGCAAGATTATTGACGACCAGGAGCCCTTTCAAAAGATATTCGAGATGCTCAAACGTTACAGTGGGGTGGATTTTAGTTTTTACAAGAAAAGCACCGTGGTTCGTCGTATCGAGCAAAGAATGGGGATCAATCAACTTTCCTCAATAGAGGATTATCTTGAATTCTTATACGATTCTACAAACGAGATCAACATTTTATATAAGCAATTACTCATCGGTGTAACCCGTTTCTTCCGGGATAAAGAAGCCTATGAAATCGTTCGAAAGAAGGTCATTCCAGAACTGGTAAAATCAAAGGCGGAAAAAGAAGCCTTGAGAATATGGGTTGCCGGCTGCTCAACAGGAGAGGAAGCTTATTCAATGGCCCTGTTGTTTCAGGATTTTTTTGAAACAAACGGGTATGAGCAGGATTATAAGATATTTGCCACAGATATTGACAAAGATGCCATCGAATTCGCCGGACAGGGAATTTATCCGGAAAGTATTGCAGAGGATGTTCCTGAGGAATATTTAAAAAAATATTTCAAGAATACAGGAGGGTTTTTTCAAGTTAACCGGGATATTCGGGAAAGATTGGTTTTTGCTCCCCATAACCTCATTCAGAATCCACCGTTTAATAATATGGATTTCATTTCTTGCAGAAATCTGCTGATCTATCTTCAGCCCATGCTTCAAAAAAAGGTCTTTTCATTTTTCAGTTATTCGTTAAAAAAATATGGATTTCTCTTTCTTGGAAGCAGTGAGACCATTGGAGAGATGGATAATTATTACAAGACCTTCAGCAATCGGTGGAAGATATACCAGTTGACGAATACGGATATTAAGCACAGTAATTTCTCCCATTCATTTAGTTTGACACGAGTTTCTTCCTCAAAATTAAACCGGAATCTTTCGGCCAAAAATAGCTTTTCGACAACAGACGATTATACGGTTATTCAGGACTACATCCTTCAGCGTTTTGTGAATCCATGTGTAGTTGTGGATGAATCCTATAACATTATCATGACCTGTGGTGATGCCAAGAAATACCTGGAACTTCCCACCGGAAGGATTCAAATCAATGCCTTAAAACTCTTTCGAAAAGAATTGAGTATCCCCATCGGGATCGCCTTGCATAAGGTGGTTAAAAGTGAGAAAGAAGTCTTTTATCCCGGAATTAGCCTGGAAAGAGAATCTGAAACGGAGTTTTTGGATTTATCCGTGTTTATGAAAAAGGTTAAAGATAGAAGGTATTTGATCATCGTTTTGAAACAACGGGATGTTAAAAAACGCGAAGAAAGTGATATCAGACAGGACACCGATGAGTTCTTTGATGACAAGGATCAACGAATCAAAGATCTGGAACAGGAACTGCAGTATACCAAGGAAAACTTACAGGCAACCATTGAAGAGCTTGAAACATCCAATGAAGAGTTACAGGCTGCCAACGAGGAGCTTCTCTCCTCCAACGAAGAACTCCAAAGCACCAACGAGGAACTCCAATCGGTGAACGAAGAGCTTATTACGGTGAACTCGGAGTATCAGGCCAAAATTCAGGAGCTAACCGATTTGAACAACGACATGGAAAACCTTCTGAAGAACACTGATATCGGAACCATATTCCTGGATTTGAACCTGCGCATCAGAAAATACACACCCGCGGTAAGTGATATCATCAACATCATGGATCAGGACATCGGCAGACCTATTTCACATATCTCACACAATCTAAAGGGTGCCAATATTTATGAAGATGCCAAAGACGTCCTCATGTCTTTAAAACCAAAGTCTGCAGAGGTTGAAAACAAATACGGCAGAAAATTTTTCAAACGGATTCGCCCCTATATTACCGTGGATAATCAAGTCAAAGGGATTGTCATCACCTTCCTGGATATCACCGACATGAAAGCAGCCTCGAAGGAAATTTCCAAATTCAGCCATGCCATTGATCAAAGCCCGGTGATGATTTGCCTGTTTGATTCCAATGGCAGAATAGACTATGCAAACCCGCAATTCCTTGAAAAAACAGGCTATCAGCTTGAAGAGGTAATGGGGAAGGGAATTGATTATTTCAGGCCCGCCGAGGAAAAATGGTATCAGGAATATGAAAAGATCAAAAAGGTTATTAAAAGGGGCGAGAAATATTCTCAGGAAATAAAGATATGTGGCAAAAAGAGCTGTATTTGGGAGATGGCTTCCATTTCAAAGGTGTATTACCCTGGCGGAGATGACTTTTTCTATTTGAAAATATCAGAGGATATAACGGATGCCAAGTTAAAACGCAAGGCAATAGAAGAAGAATATCAGTTCCTGAAACTGATCTCTGAAGACAATCCCAACGCACTGTTCTTTTTGAATCCAGCAGGTAACATTACCTATGCAAACAAAAAGGCGGAAGAGATCATGAAACTTTCCAGGGAGGAAATCATAAGCAGATCGTATGATTCTTCCAAATGGGAGGTTAAAACACAAGAAGACAAACCTTTGGAAAGTGAGGAATTGCCATTTTCCATGGTCATGAGAACGAAAAAACCTGTGTTCAATTATACACATACAATTGTTGACGGACTCGGAGAAAAATTAGCCGTCAGAGTAAATGCCGCTCCACAGTTTGGAGAAAATAATGAGATTTCAGGTGTTGTTGTTTCCCTTGAAAAATGTTGAGAGGTGAAAAAAATGGTAGATAAGGAAGACCTTAAAAAGAAAGCGATAAAGAGACTGGCCGAAAAGGGGCAAATTCGATCTGAGTATGATATAGATACGTTAGGTAAACATGAAATGAAAAGGATTATCGAAGATTTGGTTATCCATCAAATAGAATTGGAAATTCAGAATGAAAATATGGCGCGTCTTCAGATCGAGTTGGAAAAATCCAGAAACAAATATTATCGCCTTTTTGAGAATTCACCCACGGGATTTATCACTTTGGATCTTAAAGGGGTGGTTCTGGAGTTAAACAAATCCTCAGCATCTATCATCGGAAAACAGAAAAAAAACATGCAGGGAAAACCCTTTACACTGGCTGTTGATTCGGATGATCATAGCGCCTTTTTTACCAATTTAAGAAACTCCAAACAAACGGATAAAAAGGCAAAAGTTGAGCTGTTACTTAAAAATGGAAAAACCGTTATATTTGAAAGTTTCTTTGTGGAAAATGATGATTCTGACCCCTTTTATATGGTCTCTCTGACGGATATTACTGAAAAAAAGGAAATAGAGGATAAATTGATTCAAGCCAAGGCCATTGCCGAAGATGCCACAAAGGCCAAAAGCATATTCCTGGCGAATATGAGTCACGAGATCCGGAATCCTCTGAATGAGATAGCGGGTGCGATTGAATTGATTGAGGGAGCACCGACAGAGGAAGAAAAAGAGAAATTACTCTACATCGCCAAGAATTCATCTGAAATGTTGACCAACCTGATCGATGATGTTTTGGATCTTTCCAAGATTGAAGCTAACAAACTTTCCATTCAAAAGAAGGCTGTCAATTTGGAGAAACTTTTGGCGGAAGTGGTTTCATCTTATGAAATCAGTTGTCGCAAGAAGGGCATACAGTTGAAAATGATGAACCAACTGGATAATGATTACTGTTGTTTAACAGATGAAGTCCGCTTGCATCAAGTTCTTAACAACCTATTCTCCAATGCAGTAAAATTTTCGGACTCAGGTGAAATAATTGTATCATTATCAGCCGGTGAAGATGACATTCTTAATTTTTCGGTAAAAGATTCCGGTGTTGGGATGGATGAAGAAGAACAGGCAAAGCTGTTTACTGATTTCTATCAGACCCGAAAGAAAAATACAGGAAAATCAGGAACCGGTCTGGGACTGGCCATATCAAAACGTCTAGTGAATCTTCTTGGTGGGGAGATATCTGTCACAAGTGAACTGGGAAAGGGGTCGGTTTTTTCCTTCCATATACGGGCACCCCGGGTTGACTGTGAAGAAGAATGGGCTGAAAAAAAACAGGCAAGAAATATCAAGGACTTAAAAATCTTAATAGCTGAAGACAATCCCATCAACCAGATCATCCTGTCAAAGCTGATTGAGCGATTTGGTTGCTCAGTCCAAGTGGTGTCCAACGCAAGTGATGTCATCGAAAAGATCGTTGAAAAAAAGGAAGAATTTGATATTTTATTCTTAGATATACAGCTACCTGATTACGACGGGTATTATGTAACTGACAAGATCAGAGAAACAGAGGCGAATACAGAAAATGAGCTTTGCATTATCGGTGTCAGTGCACACGCCACTAAAGAGCATAAGACCCGTGCATTTGAAGCGGGCATGAATGACTATCTGACAAAACCCGTTTCCGGTGAAAGGATTTTGGCGGTCTGTAAGAAGAATATATGAAAATTAAATGCAAGGCTGCTTAAGTTATGAAGTGTATCAAAAATTTAATCTTCTTTTTCAAAATGAACACATTATAAAAGATTTGGATGGCCTTTAAGGTTCATCGTAGGAGCAACCCTCGTGGTTGCCCTAAAAGATTAGTTGATCGGATTTGTAAAACTATAACAACAACAAACCAACTTTACTGAAATTTTTGACAGCTTACCCAAAAAAGTGTATAATAAATTGTCCGGACAATCCGGATAATTAATCCAAACTTATTCAAAAGCAGAGGTGGCCCATGGAGCAAAGACCCTTGTATGAAATGGTAGCCGATTCAATACGCAAGTTACTCATTCAAAATCATCTCCAAGAGGGGGACAGCTTTCCCGGTGAATTTGAGTTGATGAAGGAATACTCCGTGGGGCGTGAAA
>CAZRYM010000138.1:0-5624 GCA_964604305.1 uncultured Thermotogaceae bacterium
AGTAAAAGCGCAAAGGAGAAAATAGAAGCAGCTGGCGGCCAAATTGAGGTGATCTGAATTGTGGACAGCATTTAAGAATGCTTTTCGTATTCCCGAATTAAGAGAAAGAATTATATTTACACTTTTGATGCTTATTGTCTATAGACTAGGTGTTTATATACCCATTCCAGGCATTAACCTGTCAGAATGGTCAAATGTATTTCAAAGTTTTCAATCCGGAGCTGCCGGAGGATTATTCAGTTTTTATGATGTTTTTGCAGGGGGAGCATTGCAACAATTCTCAATCATGATGATGAGTGTAACACCCTACATTAACGCATCAATCATTCTTCAGCTTTTGATGAGTGTTGTTCCCAGTTTGAAGGAACTTTCAAAAGAAGGCGAAGAGGGTAAGAAAAAACTGGCAAAGATTACCCGATATCTAACGGTTGCACTTGCAGTCTTACAGGGATTCATTCTTAGTTTCAGTATTTCAAGAAATCCTGCCCTTATCGTTGAAGGAATTGCACCGTTTTTCTTTGTGTTTGTTTCTACAATCACAATAGTAGCGGGAACCATGTTTGCAATCTGGCTAGGGGAAAGAATCACTGAAAAAGGTATTGGAAACGGTATCTCAGTGCTTATCTTCGCAGGAATTGTTTCCAGATTCCCCAGTTATGTTGGACAGGCAATTGTCGGTCAACTTGGCATTATGGAATGGATTATCATGATTGGTGTTATGCTTGCCATGGTTGTAGCTATTATATATGTACAACAGGGTGAAAGAAGAGTAAGAGTACAATACGCCAAAAGAGTAACCGGAAGAAAGGTATATGGAGGACAAACAACATATATTCCAATGAAAGTTAATCAGAGTGGTGTTATCCCGATAATTTTTGGACAGGCTATCATGATCATACCCGCTGCTATAGCGTCGTTATCAAATAGCCCCACCTTGGAAAGATGGCTTGGTACGGGAGGATTTCTTTATGTACCTATTTATGCTGTGTTGATTTTCTTCTTCTCTTATTTTTACAGCATTATCACCTTTGATGTGCATGATGTTTCAGACAATATCAAGAGATATGGTGGGTTCATACCCGGAATTAGACCTGGAGCCCCCACTGAAAAGTATCTTTCTAGAATTCTTAATAAAATGACCTTTATGGGAGCAATGTTTTTAGTTATCATCGCAGTTATTCCCTACATTTTGTCTGGTGCACTGGGTATAAATATCTGGCTTGGCGGAACTTCAGCTTTGATCGCAGTTGGTGTTGCATTAGACATTGTCCAGCAGATGGAGCAGCACATGATTATGAGAAATTACGATGGATTTATGAAAAAGGGAAGACTCAAGGGGAGAAGATGATCTGAATGAAGAAATTGAATTTGATATTTCTTGGCCCCCCTGGAGCAGGAAAAGGAACAGTTGCAAAAGATGTTGTGGAACGCTTTGGCGTTCCGCATATATCTACCGGAGATATGCTTAGAGATGCAGTATCAGCAGGATCAGAGTTGGGGAATAAAGTGAAATCGGTTATGGAATCCGGGCAGTTAGTATCTGACGAGCTTCTCTTCGATTTGGTTAAGGACAGGTTATCTCAGAAAGATTGTGAAAACGGTTTTATACTGGATGGCTATCCCAGAAATGTTAACCAAGCTGAGGCACTTGACAAGATACTTGATGAGCTTAATTTAGGATTATCTGGTGTTATTTTTCTTGATGTATCAGAAGAAGAAGTGGTCAAAAGAATTAGTAACAGAAGGGTTTGCCCGAAGTGTTCAAGGGTATACAATCTGATTTCATTAAAACCAAAAAATGATACAGTTTGTGATGATGATGGAACTCCACTGATACAAAGAGAAGATGATAAGCCGGAAACAGTTAGGAGAAGATATAATATTTATATAGATAAGACAGCTCCTTTGATTGAACTGTATAGTAACCGTAACCAAATCATTACAATAGATGCTTCAGGTAGTGTTGACAAGGTAGATGAGATTGTGTTTAATACCTTGGAAGAGTTGAGGTAAGAATAGTTTATGGTAGCCCCGGTTAAGACTGAAAAGATCCGGGATTTCTATCCCGGATCACAAAACAGCAAGCGTGTAGAATCAGGCGAGGGGGAATAAATGCCGAAAAATAACAGTGATGTCATAAAGATAGACGGAAAAGTATTAGAAGCATTACCAAACGCTGTTTTCAAGGTAGAACTTGAAAATGGACATGAGGTAATTGCACACATTTCAGGGAAAATGAGAAAGAATTTTATCAGACTGGTACCTGGAGATAGTGTTGTAGTAGAGTTATCTATTTACGATTTGACTAAAGGAAGAATTGTTTACAGAAAAAAAGCGTAATTGAATAGAAAGATATGAAAGGAGAGTGTCTGCCATGAAAGTAAGAGCATCTGTTAAGCCAAGATGTGAATTTTGTAAGGTTATCAGAAGAAAGGGAATAGTTAGAATTATATGTAGCAGAAATCCAAAACACAATCAAAAACAAGGCTGACAGAAAGGGAGGTAAAAAGATAGATGGCACGTGTACTTGGGGTAGAGTTACCCAATCAGAAAAAGGTGTTTGTGGCTTTGAGATATATATATGGAATAGGACCAACCAGAGCCGATGAAATATTAAAACATACTGAGATTGACCCAGATAAAAGGGTTAAGGACCTTGCAGAAGATGAAATTCGAAAAGTTACTCAATTTATCAACGATAACTATAAGATCGAAGGTGAATTGAAACAGGAAGTCCAAAAGAATATTAAAAGACTTGTTGAAATTGGTAGTTATAGAGGAAGAAGACACAGATTGGGCCTTCCAGTCAGAGGACAGAGGTCAAAGACCAATGCCAGAACACGAAAAGGCAGAAAACCCGGAATAGGCCGTAAGAAAAAATGATGAATGGAGGGCTGTAAATGGCGATAAAAAAGAAAAAGGAAAAAAAGAAGAAGAAAAAACTACAATCTGATCGTGCGATAGCAAAGATCAGATCAACATACAACAACACGATTATTACGATCAGTGATATGAACAGCAATACCATATCATGGGCTAGTGGTGGAACGGTTGGTTATACAGGTTCCAAAAAAAGCACACCATATGCCGCGCAAATAGCTGCAGATCAACTAGGGAAAGATTTATTGAAAATGGGCCTTAAAAAGCTCGATATCGAAGTTAATGGTCCCGGACCGGGAAAAGAAGCTGCTATTAGAACATTTCAGGCTTCAGGTTTAGAAGTAAACAATATCAAAGATACTACTTCTAACCCTCACAATGGTTGTAGACCGAAAAAAAGACGAGGAATGTAAACTTAAGGAGGTAGAATTAATGGCAAGATATAGAGGTCCTCTTTGTAAATTGTGCAGAAGAGAAGGTAAAAAACTTTACCTTAAGGGAGACCGCTGTTTTAGCAACAAATGTTCTTTTGACAGAAGACCGTATGTACCTGGTCAACATGGTCCGACTTCAAGAAATAAACTGACACAATATGGTATGCAGCTTAGAACAAAGCAGACAATGAAAAGAATATACGGTGTATTGGAAAAGCAGTTCAGAAATTATTTTGAAGAGGCTAGAAAAAGAGAAGGGGTAACTGGTGAAAACCTTGTAAAAATCGTAGAATCAAGACTTGATAATACGGTTTACAGAATGGGGTTTGCTCCTTCAAGAAATGTTGCCAGACAACTTGTTACACACGGCCACTTCAAGATGAATGGGAAAAAAGCAACAATTCCTTCCATGAGAGTTAAACCGGATGATATAGTCGAAGTAAAAGAGAAAAGCAGATCTCTCTCGGTTATCAGTGAAGCGATAGCAGCTGCCAAAGACAAAGGCACTGCCCCCTGGCTGGATGTAAATTTTGATTCATATCAGGCAACATGCTTAAGGTATCCCGAAATTGAAGAAGCAGGCCTGCCAGTGGATGTACAATCAATTGTTGAATTGTACTCGAAGTAATACAAAAGAGAAGGTCTTAAATGACCTTCTTTTGAGTTGATACAGACGGTGTTGACAGTCTGTAATGAGTTTAAGAACATAAACTCTACCGGGAGGGATCGAAAAGTATGATTAAATATGTTATGCCTAAGAAATTACTCATAGAGGAAGAGAGAGAAGAAGGAGATTATCTTTACGGTAGATTTTCCCTTTCACCTTTAGAAAAGGGATTTTCAACCACTATAGGTAATTCCCTGAGAAGAGTATTATTATCTTCCATCATGTCTTTGGCGATAACCAGAATCAAGATTCCAGATAAATTCCACGAGTATGATACCATTGAAGGTGTTAAAGAGGATATACTGGAAATAATAATGAATGTCAAACAGATTCAATTAAGAAAAGAGATCAAGTTGGATGATTTAGTCGAACTGAAAATCAATAAAACCGGACCGGGAGTAGTAACTGCTGCTGATATAAAATGCCCTGCAGGAATTACCGTTACAAATCCAGATCATAAGATTGCCACCTTAAACGAAGATGCTGACTTTGAAATGTTTATGTATGCGGAAATGGGTAAGGGATATGTACCAATAGCTGAATTTGAAGAGATTGATGATATACAAATGATACCTATTGATGGTATTTTCAGTCCGGTTATGAGAGTTAATTTCCGAGATGAAGATGTACGAGTTGGAAAGAAAACCGATTATGACAAACTTATTCTTGAAATCTGGACAAAGAAAAATATTACACCCAGGGAAGCGTTGAGAGCATCATCAAATATATTGATCGGGCATTTTGAGAAGGTACAGGAAAATCTTCCTGAATTGACAACCGTTGATATGATATTTGAAAGTCCTGATAAGACAGAGAAAATCGAATTAGATGAAGAAGAAATACTTGTTGGTGAAACAGAGGCTTCCGAAAAGGACAAGACGATTGAACAAGACGAAGAAACGGAACAAATAGAAGAAACAGATACAGAAGAAAATGAGGTTGAAGGTGATGAAGAAGATACACAATCTGGTGACGAGGATATTTCCACTCTACCAATTGAAAGATTGGAGCTGTCTGTTAGATCTTTGAACTGCTTGAAAAGGGATAAGGTAAACACGATTGGTGATCTTTTGAATAGACCTATTCAGGAACTTTTAAAAATAAGAAATTTTGGAAAAAAATCTCTAGCAGAAGTAAACGAAAAACTAAAGGAAAAATTCGACATATCTTTAGATATTTAGAATACTCCATTATTACTGCTCAAGGGCAATAATTGCCCGAACAAGAAGGAGGAGGCAAAATGAAGCACAGAAAAAAACTAAAAAGATTATCAAGGCCCAGTGATCATAGAAAGGCTCTTATCAAAAATTTGATGAGGTCTCTATTTGAACACGGCAGTATTGTTACAACTTTACCAAAAGCAAAAGCTGTTAAGCCCTTTGTTGAAAAAGTAATAACCAAAGGCAAAAGCGGTACTGTCCATTCCAGGAGATATATTTATTCCTATCTGGGAGACAGAAAACTTACTAACAAAGTTGTAGACGAAATCTCTTCAAAATTCAAAGACAGACCAGGCGGATATACACGAATATTGAAGATGGGACAAAGAAGAGGAGATGCGAGTGAAATCGCACTTCTTCAAATATTAGACGAATAATTTGTTTTCCTAAAAATAAAAGACGGTCTATTGGCCGTCTTTTTTC
>CAZRYM010000139.1:0-5614 GCA_964604305.1 uncultured Thermotogaceae bacterium
GCCCAGCAGGCCGGGTTGGATGCCGTCAGGAATAACATTGCGCAAACGGGTATCGAATTCCACTGGGCTTTTGACCGAAGCCATACCATCCACGCTCGGCATATCATCACGGACACCGGATGGAAAATCAACCTGGATCGGGGGTTGGATATCTTCCAGAAATTCGATGAAAATTATTTCGATATCACTTTGAGAAATCAGAAGTACCGGGCGTGTAAGGCTTTTGAGTGTACGATTTTGAGGGAAGAAAGATAATTAAGATCGAGTTGAGGGGTTTTAAAAAATTATTTTTGGATATATAGACTATAAATGCTGTTTTATAAATAAAATGCTTAAAAATAAGAAATAATTAATCAGTTTAGTGGTATAATAATGACATGGAGGTGGTAAAAATGCTCGTGTCATTTTCGATTAAAAACTTTAAATCGTTTTATAAAGAAGCTTCTTTGGATATGGAAGCACAACAAAAGATAAAAAAACGGATTGGACTAAACACATTTACTGTTGGTAATGTGCAAGATACTGTTGAGAAAGAAACAAATGATGATAAAAAAAAGACTCAGGTAGAAAAACTGGAATTACTTAAATCCACTTTTATATATGGAAAAAACGCCGCAGGGAAGAGTAATTTTCTTAAAGGCGTTAAAGCGATGCAAAAGATAATATTTTCTTCATTACGTCCGAATATAAAGGAATCTTCATTCAATGCTAAAAACAATCTTAATATCCAGGAATTTCAGTTAAATGAAAAAGCTTCTACCGAACCAGTTGAATTTGAAATTGAATTTATTGTTCATTATCAGGGCGAATTATGTAAATTTTTATATGGTTTTGGCGTGTTAAAAAACAAAATAGATTCTGAATGGTTGTATATTACCAAAAGCCGTCAAAGCAGAATATTTGAGAGAGCTGGAGAGAATATTGAATACCTAAACTCTACCTATAAAAAATATTTTGAAGAGTATATAAAACACCTAACACCAAATAATTTGTTTTTAACAACGATTAATGTCTTAAACAAAGATGAACAAAATCCTTGTATGATCATTGCCAATTATTTTAGAGGGATTCATATTATTGATTTTAATCACCCGAATATTGAAACAATTGAATTTCTTGATAAAAAACCAAAAATGAGAGAAAAAATAAAGCGGTTTATTTTTGAATTCGATCAAAATATTGATGATCTCTTTTTAGCCATTACTCCAATCAAAGATACTGATAACAGAAAAATTATTTCAAGTACAACTGTAAGAAGAACAGACTCTGGATTTGAAATGATAGATATTATGACGAGGCATAGAAAATATTCTGATGATGGTCATTATCGGTTGATTTCAAAAAATAGCGATGAATTTGAATCCGAAGGTACTAAAAAGTTGTTTGCTTTAGCAGCACCTATTGTTTTTGCATTAGAGCATGGTCAAGTAGTTTTTGTAGATGAACTTGATTCCAATTTGCATCCCTTAATCGTGGAAAAATTGGTTGAAAAATTTAATTCAATCACAGATAATCCGAGAAATGCTCAAATTATTTGTAATACCCATAATAGTTTTATTTTGGATCACGATTCTCTTAGAAAGGATCAGTTTTGGTTTGTGGATAAAAATGAAATGGGTGAAAGTGAACTTTACAGATTAATTGACTTTGATGGTAATGTTGAAACTAATACGATGAAAAAATATTTGCTTGGTAATTTTGACGGCATTCCCAGGTTTTCGGATTCAGCCTGAGGTGATAATTTGAAAGGGAAAAGAAAAAGGAATTCTAAATTTCAGAAAAACCGGATGGTTATTATCCATGGACCAAATCAAAAGACAGAACACAATTATTTCAAGGCTTTTCTTAATGCAATGGGTGACAATAGAAATTGTCCGATTATTCCAGTCGTAAAGAGTATGAAGTCTAGCTCTTGTGACCCGGTACAATTAGTTGAAAGAGCAATAGAATTTCTGAATGTTGAAAAGAATAAACATGTGGGTTCGTGTTGGATATTGGGAGATCGTGATCAGAATTTTGATTTACAGATGGCTATTAGGATTGCAAAGAACTTTGAGAAAAAGGTTGAAGGAAAGCAGAAAGTAAAAGTGATTTGGTCAAATCAAGCATTTGAAATTTGGTTTATCTATCATTTTAACAGGGTTTTAGGCTACAAACACAGAGATGAGTACACAAAAGTGCTAAACACCCTTTTTAAAATCAATAATATTAATGCTAAATACACAAAAAGTGATGATAAGCATTTTGAGTATCTGAAGGAATTTATAAATACCGCTGTAGATAATGCTGAATTTTCCTATCAAAGCCATATTATTAAGCAAGGGAAGAATCCAAATAATGCGTGTTCATGTACAAATGTTTTTGAATTGGTAAAAAAATTAAATCATATTTCTCAGAATAAGATATTTTGATAATCTTTTTTTTACATAAGGAGTAGAACTTTTAGTACCTGCCTTTGAAAATATACATAAAATATCATAATACAGTTGGTACATAGAACACCATTTAAATTGAAAGAAATTAAAATAAGAGGAAGTGAAGGTAATGAAACTATCAACGATACTCGACCATATTGACAATGGACATATGGCTTTACCGGAATTCCAGAGGGGATATGTCTGGAATCGGGATCAAGTGAAAGGGTTGTTTGATTCTTTGTACAAACGCCATCCGATAGGGTCTCTTTTGTTATGGGCAACGGAGTCTAAAAAGGCAGCACATCGGGGAGATACACCCATTTCTTCAGGTGTGATTAAATTGTTATTGGACGGTCAGCAACGAATTACTTCCGTTTACGGTGTTGCCAGAGGAAAAGCTCCTGATTTTTTTGAAGGGGATTCCAGAGTTTTTCAGGATTTGCGCTTTAATTTAGATACGGAGACTTTTTCGTTTTTTCAACCTATGAAAATGAGTAACGATCCTTTGTGGATTAATGTCTCTGCACTGATGAAGGCAGGGCAAATCGGCCATGAGAAGCTTGTGGAAAAACTGGCGGAACATCCCGAAATAGGCACAAAGGCCGTTAAATACTCCGGACGAATTTCTCGCATTCTGGGTATTTTAGACATTGAACTGCATGCTGAAGAAATTACCGGAGAGGATAAAACCATCGATATCATTGTGGATATTTTTAACCGTGTGAACAGCGGTGGAACGAAGCTTTCCAAAGGTGATTTGGCTTTGGCAAAAATTTGTTCTGATTGGCCGAATGCCAGAAAGACAATGAATGAGGAGATCGAAAATTGGCAAAAGAGTGATTTTAATTTTAATCTGGACTGGTTATTACGTTCCATCAATACGGTGCTAACCGGTGAGGCGAAATTTCAGTATTTACACAACAAGACAGCGGATGAAGTTCAGGAGGCCTTTCATCGGTCGAAGAAACACATTGATACCAGTTTAAACTATATCAGCGGGCGATTGGGATTGGATCATGATCGGGTTTTGTTTGGACGTTTTGGCATTCCGGTAATGGTCCGATATTTTGATCAGAGAGAACGCCTTAAGATGGGTCCCATGTCTGAAGTTGAAAGGGACAAGTTGCTTTTCTGGTATGCCCAGGCGGGGATGTGGGGGCGTTTTTCAGGGTCAACGGAGTCATTCATTGACAAGGATTTGGAAGCCTTGAAGCCGATTGAAAAGGGGTTGGATCAGTTGGTGGAACAATTGAGGCTTTGGCATGGTGGATTGAGAGTGGAAGCGGATCATTTTTCAACCTGGAGTGTGGGATCCCGATTTTATCCCGTCCTCTATATGATGACCCGCATGGGAGAGGCGAAGGATTGGGGAAATGGGTTGCCGCTGACTTCCAATTTGCTGGGAAAGATGAATAAACTGGAAGTTCATCACATTTTCCCAAAAGCACAATTGTATAAGCGAAATCATGATAGAATGATGGTTAATGCTTTGGCAAATTATTGCTTTCTGACCAAAGACACGAATTTGAAAATCAGTGACCGCTTACCGGAAGAATACTTTCTTGAAATTGAATCAGCCCATCCCGGAGCATTAGCATCGCAATGGATTCCTATGGATCGTGAATTGTGGAAAATAGAAAATTACCCGAAGTTTTTAGAAGCGAGAAAGCAGTTGTTGGCAGATGCTTTGAATAAGAAAATGGAGGAGTTGTTGCATGGAGATTCAGGATGGCTAACGGCAACCAGTTCATTTGAAAGGATGCCGGTTCAAATAGGTGGGAGTATCAGTAATGAAGATGAAGAACAAGAATTGAAAGCGATTAATCAGTGGGTTGAAAATCAATCGTTACCAAAGGGTTTGATTCCCTATACTTTCACAAACGAAGAAGACGGCAATAAGCAAGCCATCTTTGATTTGGCCTGGCCTAGTGGGTTGCAGGAAGAGTTGAGCCAACCGGTGGCTGTTTTGTTGAATGAAGGTCCTGAAGTGGTTGCCTTCGCAAGTCAGTCCGGCTTTAGAGTTTTTACAGAAGTGGATGCTTTTAAGAAATATGTAAGGACTGATGTTTTGGGGGAAGAATGAGGTTGCTGGATTATTGTGGCTATTGCGACAAAATGGTTGAATACACAATTGAAAAACGGAAAGATGTTGAGCGCATTATCAAAGGCGAACCTTTTTTCGTGGATGAAAATGTGGCAGTTTGCGCCAACTGTGGGCATGACATTTTTAATAACAAACTTGAAAATGAAAACCTGAAAAGAGGTTTTAAACAGTACCAACAAAATCATTCTTTATGAAGTTTTAATACCCTACCCGGAGGACAGGGCTGCTGATACGTAAATCACCAGACCAGTCCCCGCTATACTCAGATATTACGATTATACAAATATACTTAAAGGAAGTATTATATTAACTCAGGATTCGGACCCCTGTTTTGAATCAACACTTTGAACAGATTGAAAATTAAATTAGAAACCTTAAACTTTATTTTAAAATTTCCCCCGAGAGGGCAAAGGAAGTGGATGAAATACAATGATGAACTCTAAACGGACGTTATTTTTTATTCTACTGGTTTTAATCACTGCTTCAAGTTTCTCTAATGAAATAATAAACAGGGAAATCAACATCCAATGCCCTGGTATTGAGTTTTATGATGACAACCCCGTCCTGGATAAAATCAACAGGGCACTTTACGATTATTCCCTGAAGACTTTTTATGAAGCCGCCCCCGATGCAGATCAATACGATCTCAGCGAATGGTGGGTGGCTCAATATATTTCAGAATATCAGATAAAGCTTTACAATGATCATTGTCTCAGTGTGATGTTTCATCAGTATTATTATCCGTATCGTGCAGCGCATGGTCACGCTTTTGATATCGGAGTTGTTTTTGATATGGAAACGGGGGAGGAAATACCAATCGACAAACTACTGAAAAATATCCCGAATTATCGTGACCGCATAGTCCGTTATTTAGAGGACCACTATGGTCTGATAAAAGTTGATGATGAATACAGGATCAAAGATGTTGAATTGAACTCACTCAAAGAAGACAGTTATTATCTCACGGAAGATGCGTTGGTTCTGCTTTATCAGACGTGGCTTGCGGGTTCATATACTGCAGAGTATAAAATTCCTTTTTCATATCTCAATTTTCAACCGTGTGAATAAGCCAAAGGACATTTCCTTTAATCGT
>CAZRYM010000140.1:0-5592 GCA_964604305.1 uncultured Thermotogaceae bacterium
TCGATATTTATTGATGACAATGGAATAGCTGATATCCATTTCTTCCAATATCTTAATCACCGTTTCCATATCATGAAGACCAAAAGCAGAATCTTCTGTAACCACAATAGCATGATCAACTTCACGCAAGGTTTCTACTACCGGACAGGAACTCCCTGGTGGAGAATCGATGATAATCACATCGGAATTATCAAAATTCTGCTTTAATCTTGAAATAACCTTCACACCGGATATTTCACCGATATTTAAAAGTCCTTCACCAAAAGAAATTCCCGAATCGGTCTTTTTAAACCGAATGACTCCGAGTTCTTTAGGGACCTCTTTTATGGCATCTTCGGGACAGACCAGAGAACAAACCCCACAACCATGACAGAGATTTTTAAACACCAGTACACCAGAATCATACACGTTAATCGCCCCGAATTGACACTCTTTACCGCACAAACCACATTTTGTGCATCTCTCAGGATCAACTTCAGGGATCATCAGTGAAACCTTTTCCTCTCTGGTTTCCCCTTCAAAATCAAAAAAGAGATGACTGTCGGGTTCCTCAACATCCGCATCGAGCAACTGGACACTGTATTTTTGAGATAGAACATAAGCTGCATTAACAGCCATGGTCGTTTTCCCGGTACCGCCTTTTCCACTTAACACTGCTATTTTTACTGACATAATAACCTCCAAGTTGATTCATATATATGTTATATACATATATATTATAGTTTATTTTAGCTAATTTGTCAAATAACTACCTGATATTTAGTATCTACTAAAAAAAAAAGAAAGTCCGCTTTAATAGCGGAATGCGATAAGTAAGATTATAAAATAGCGTGTATTTAAGAGATATTTCTTGGATCCAAGGTATCTCTCAGCCCATCACCTATAATGTTAATACTCAAAACAATGATGGCTATGATCATCCCCGGAAATAAGGCAACCCAGGGAGCACTCAACAAATAATCACTGCCATTGCCAATCATTCCACCCAATGTGGGCTCAGGAGGAGGAACGCCGAGTCCTAAGAAACCCAACGTCGCTTCTGATAATAAAGCTGTGGAGAAGTTGGTAGTAAATGTGACAATAAGAATTGAAAAGACGTTTGGAAGGACATCTTTTATAATGATATTCAGATTTCTTTTACCAAGGGCTTTCCCGGCAACAACAAATAATTGTTTTTTTATAGAAATGGTAGATCCTCTAATTGTCCTGGCAAAAATAGGGGTATAAACTATTCCAATAGCGATAATCAGATTCTGAACGCTTGCCCCAAATAAAGCGATAATAAAAAGTGCCAGAATGATTGCAGGAAAAGCAAACATAGCATCGATGACACGCATCACTATTTGGTCAACCCAATTCCCAAAATACCCTGCGATCAACCCCATAGCGGTCCCGAGAACAGAAGCCATAATTACTGCCAGGAATGAGATTTGCATGCTTTTTTGTACACCATAGATAATCCTGGATAATACATCTCTGCCAAATTGATCCGTACCGAAAAGATGGGATTGTGTTGGGCCCGACATATATGCGTTAAAATCCATTTCCAAAGGATCAAATGGGGCAAAAACTGAAGGAAATAAAGCAACCAGTATGACAAATAAAAAAACAATAAAGCTGAGAATATTTAAAGGATTTCTAGAAAATTTTCTGATGAGTTTTTTAAATTCCACTTTTTACTCCTTAGTCCGATAATTCGATTCTAGGATCAATCACACTGTAAAGAATATCAATTAAAATATTTAAAAGGACAATCAGAATTCCAATAAAAGCGACTATTCCCTGGACTACCGGATAATCTCTCTGATTCACTGCTTGCAGAAGCAACCTACCCATGCCTGGAATGGCAAACATGCTTTCAACAACAATTGTGCCTCCTATAAGGTATCCTAATTGAATACCTGCCGTGGTAATAACCGGAATCATGCCATTTCTCAAAGCATGTTTGAAGATGACTTTTTTCCCTTTCAATCCTTTTGCTTTTGCAACTTTTATATAATCCTGTGACATAACGTCCAGCATAGAGTTTCTTGTCATACGCATAATTTGAGCTGCTATCATAATTCCCAATGTTACTGCCGGTACAAGCATTATTTGAAGGTTTTTAAAAGGATCTTCCATAAATGACACAAACCCGAACAATGAAAAACCGGAAAACAAACTTGAAATGATAACTATAAAGATAGCACCAATCCAAAATACTGGAGCTGAAAGACCAATTAACCCAATTACCCTAAATGCATAATCATATCCTGAATTTTGCTTAACAGCAGATGCCAAACCCATTGGAATGCCTATTATAAGACTGAAGAAAATCGACATTAATGCCAACTCAAATGTAATGGGAAACTTTTCCGCTATAAGTGACGATACAGCTTTTCCTGATCTCAAGGAACTTCCAAGATCAAACGTGACGATTCCCTTTAACCAAGTGAAGTATTGTACAATTATAGGTTTGTCTAGTCCCAGGTCGTTGTACAACTTCTGAATTTGTTCCTCATTGAGATAATTTTGAGTTCCAAGCATAATATCTACTACATTTCCTGGAACAAGATGCAACGAAAAAAACACGATAATGGTTAATAGTAATATAGTGGGTATTGCAGATATAAGTCTTCCAAGAATATAAGATAGTTTCACATTTTTCCCCTTATCTGACTTGAACGTTTATCACTTTGCTTTTTAAGCAAACAATTAAATAACCCGGGGCGTAAAACCGCCCCAGGTTATTATGACTCTTTTAAGTTTCCTTATTCTACTGATACAAACCTTAAGTTAATTAAACTTTCGTTACTCATGGTTTTAAAGTTCTTTACAGAGTCTTGTGCTGCGTAGAGGTTATTTGGTGAATAAAGAAAAAGGATTGGAGATTCTTCAACAAGAATCTTTTGAATCTCATCGTATATTTCTTTTCTCGCTTCATAATCGGTCGTTGTTCTACCTTTTTCCAGTAATTCATCTACTGTTTCATTGGAGTAATTAAATTTATTGGTGGAGCCTGTTGAATGAAATGTTCTATAAAGCTGTTTATCAGGATTAACAGACCCGGAATTTAAAGAAACGAATGAATCAAAGTCCACTTCTTGCCACTTCTTAATGAAAATCCCCCATTCAACCATATCCAGTTTTACTGTTATTCCAACGGCTGCGAGTTGTGCCTGTATAGCTTGAGCTATCTTATCAAAATTATAGCGTGCAGCAACTGTTATGGAGAACTCAAAACCATTTGGAAAACCGGCTTCTTTAAGAAGTTCTTTGGCTTTTTGAGGATTATAAGTGTATTCAGGGAATTCTGAAGGTTTTATTGCCCAAGCTTCTACAGTTGGATTCATAATACCCGTTACAGAACCTTCACCAAAAGCCACCATTTGAATAATCTGTTCTCTATTGACTGCATAACTTAAAGCCCTTCGAATAGTTGGATTATTCAATGGTTCAACAGCATCGTTGATACCAAGGAGATAATAACTTAAAACAGGCTGTCTGAAAATTGAAAAATCTTTCGAACTGAGTTGATTCAAACTGAGAGGTTCGTTAATCTGAGTGATATTCACATCGCCATTTCTTAAAGCTGCCACTCTAGCTACTTCTTCAGGAATGATAACGAATCTTAGTTCATCAACCTTTGGCACCCCGTTAAGATAGTATCTGTCATTTTTAAGCAATGAGATATAATTCCCCTCAGCATATGTTGCCAAGTTGAAGGGTCCGGTTCCATTTGTAACCAATTGCATGTTGGCACCACTTTCAACAAAGTCCTTGGAAACAATTGAACTGTTTACTCCGGCAAAATTATCAAGCAAGGAGTTAACACTTGGTGTTTTAAGTTTAAACTCAATTGTTTTCTCATCCAAAGCTTTGATGGATTCAACATCAGCATAATATGAAGCAGCAGGAGAACCGTAGTCAGGATCTCTTATCCGATCAAATGTGTACAAAACATCCTCTGCTGTCATTTTTGTTCCATCGTGAAAATAAACAGTATCTCTGAGTTTAAATACAACCGTATAAGCATCTTTCACTTCAAAATCTTCTGCCAGATTTGGTACTAACTGCATCGTCTCATCGTATCTAAGTAAACCATCATAAACATTTTCAAGAATCCTGTGAGAAGCAAATGCAGTTACTTGGTTGGGGTCTAAACCAACTGGTTCAGTTTCGATTGCGAACTTTAAAACACCCTCTGAAAAAACAACACTAAAGGCTATTAATGTTATAAACAAAGCCAGTACTACTTTCTTCATTAAAAATCCCTCCATTTAGATAAAGTATAGTAAGCCTTTTTTGGTTCCTAAACATTATTATATCATATGAATTGAATTAATGTATGTACATATAAGAAAGGCACTCCTATGATTATACCAAAATAGGTTTTTTTCAAATCTATTTTTTAGGTATTTTTTAAGGAACTTTGGTCTATATAAAATTTGCGAAAAACACTCCCAGGCCAAGCAAAATTGGCCTGATCTCTTTTCAAAGAAATCGTTGAGCTGGGATTTTCCAGAAGTAAATATTCATAATTCAACCCTACGAGTTTTAAAAATACTCTTAAACTTATTTGTTTATCATCCCGTCAGTAGATCTGGCCCCTTCTGACGGAGAGAGCTGTTTTTTCAGAGCTCCTAATTCAAAATTAGTAAATTGTCTTTATCGTTTAAAGGCGGTATCAGTTAATATAACTTAACAAAGCCCATCATACAAAAAAGTTATTGAAAATTTACTTAATATAAAAAACTTTTTAATGAAAACGGTTTAAATCCTTTGACTAATCAAATCAAAAAGAGTATAATGTTATAACAAGAAAGGTGGTGTTATTATGACGGTACAATTAGGTATTGATCTTCATGATGAATTACAAAGATTCAAGGGTAAGGCAATAGGATTAATAACAAATTATTCCGGAGTAGACTCTCAATTGAATGATAATATTCAAGTTCTTCTAAATGAAGGGATAAACATTCAAGTCATATTTTCACCGGAGCATGGTATATATGGTGTTGCAGACGGTCAATCTGTTGGAGATTCTATACATCCAGAATACAATATTCCTATAAAGAGCCTTTACGGTGAAAAGAAAAAACCATCCAAAGATGATTTAGATGGTTTGGACTGTCTCCTTTACGATATCCAAGATGTCGGTTTAAGATATTACACTTTTATTTATACCCTTGCTTACTCAATGGAAGCTGCTTCAGATTTTGGAGTAAAATTCTACGTACTTGATCGACCAAATCCCCTTGGATCATCTGTTATAGGTTCAAGAATTCCTAAAATTCATAGTTCCTTCGTAGGAGATTATGCCCTTCCTATAAGGTATGGTATGACTCCTGGAGAATTGGCTTTTTATTTCAAGAAGGAATTTAAAATTAACTGTGAACTGGAAGTTATAAAGATGAAGAACTACAATAAGAATATGTTTTTCCCGGATACCGGTTTACTCTGGAATGTTCCATCTCCTGCAATACCCACCTTTGAATCTACAATATGCTACAGTGGGGGTTGCTTTATTGAAGCAACAAATCTATCAGAAGGAAGAGGTTCACCCAAACCATTTCAAATGTATGGTGCACCCTGGTTGGCGATGAAGAAGAT
>CAZRYM010000141.1:0-5506 GCA_964604305.1 uncultured Thermotogaceae bacterium
CATGAAAAACATAACTTTTAAAGGAAAGAACATATATTACGGATGGGTAATTGTTATCATAGCTGGTTTTGGAGCGTTTTTCTCCGGGCCGGGTCAAACTTATTCTGTATCTATTTTCATCAATTCCTATGTAGATGGATTTGGGTGGAGTCGTTCATTAGTATCGGGATACTATTCATTCGCCACGTTATTTGCAGGATTTTTACTTCCCTTTATTGGCAGGGCAGTAGACAAATTTGGACATCGAAAAATGATAACCATCATACCAACGTTGCTTGGTTTCACTTGTATTTGGATGAGTTTTGTCGTACATCCTATTATGCTATTTGCAGGGTTTTTCTTCTTAAGGCTTATGGGACAAGGCTCCATGAGCTTGTTGCCCTCAACTTTGGTCGCTCAATGGTTCTCTCGCCATCGTGGAAAGGCGCTAAGCATCATGGCAGTGGGAGGAGTAATTGGTTCAGCATTTTTCCCACCTTTTAATAATTATTTAATCGATCAATTCGGAGCAGTCATCGGGTGGCGTGTACTGGCTATTGCATTATTTGTGGTGATGGTACCCTTAGGTTGGATATTTGTCAGGGACAAGCCTGAAGACATCGGGGAAAAACCCGATGGCGTATCAAATATCCATGATATTGATAAACAAAGCCTGGAAAGCCCCAAAAAGATATTATTCCATGATGATCCATGGACGCTTAAAGAAGCAATGAAAACAAAAGCTTATTGGTTCTTACTATTTTGTATGAGTGTTCCTTCGATGATCAACACCGGAGTTACTTTTCACATGGTTTCCATTATGAACACCAAAGGCTATGATTCTGCATTTGCAGCCCTTTTATTAAGTATTGTTGCTATGGTGCAATTTCCCTTCACGTTCCTTGCCGGATTTATTGTGGACCGGTTCAAAGTCCACCTCATCAAAACAATTGGTTATGCAGCATATTTTTGTGTTTTAATCTTGCTTATGGTTGGTCAGAACAGATTCTCTTTAATTGTTTATGCGATATTATTGGGGATTTTCATGGCCTTTGAATCTGTAAGCACGAACGTCCTGTGGCCAAATTACTTCGGAAGAAAACATCAGGGATCAATCAGAGGAACGGCAATGACCGCTTCAGTAATCGGGTCCGCCTTAGGTCCTTTACCCTTTGGCTTCGCTTATGATACGCTTGGAGGCTATACTGAGATTCTCGTTATTATGCTTATATTTCCTGTGATCGCAGCCTTTGGAGCTTTCCTTTCCCCTCCCCCGCTATATGGGAAAAAATGAGAAAATCACGATTAATAAGAACACAATAATAAAAAAGAAAAGACTGACAATTATCGTTTTTGATAAAAAGAGTGTTTTTTTAGCCCGGATACTCAAATTTATCACGGGTATTTCTTTTCGTTTCTTTCGTAATAAACAATAACCATTTTTTGGCTAACTCCGGATCATATTGATAACCGGTATTTCGAATGATCTCGTTAATGGCTTCTTTAAAACTCAATCCTTTTTTGTAAACTCTTTCTTCTGTCATGGCATCCCAGGCATCTGCCAATGCAAGAATTCTGGATTCAAAAGGAATTTCTTCTCCTTTTAACCCTTCAGGGTAACCTTTTCCATTGTACTTTTCATGGTGATATTTCACATACAAAGCAATTTCTTTCATCGTGACACTATTACTAAATACCTCATAACAGTATACCGGGTGGTTTTTAATCAATTCAAACTCTTCTGATGTAAGTCTTGAAGGTTTATTTAAGATATTATGAGGAATCAATATCTTCCCAAGATCATGTATGATCCCTGCCCAATAGATATCCTTTACCCTTCGGGAATCCAATCCCAGATATTCCGCAAAGTTTGATGCAAGCTCAGCAACATTTTCAGAATGTCCCCGGGTATAGGGATCATGCTTTTCCAGCAAGCTAATCATTGAATAGACCGTTTCCTTTTGTATCTCATTTTCCAGTTCTGACAATTCGTGTATCATTAGAAACCCCTGTACAAAATTCATGAAATAACATGCCGTTCGATAGTCATCATCTGTCAATTGACGGCCACAGTTAGTTGTGTAAAAAGTAAGATGACCATAATATTTATTCTTTGAAAAGAGAGGAAGAATAAGGCTTTGACTTATATCTTTCACGGATGCTTGAAAATCTTCAAAATCCTGTTCTCTCTCAGCAAAATTTTGGGGAAATTCATTTTTTTTATAACTTTTCAGAGTTACCTTAGTATATTTCATAAACTTTTGTGCATCTATCTCCATTCTATTCAGTTTATCGATATCATAACCCTTTGTGTCGATAAATTTTAATTTTCCATCTTCAATCAAAGATGCCAGACCGTAGTCAATTTCATGTAAGATTCCACAAATCTTTCGGAAGCATCGGATCAAAAATTCTGCTGTATCATCTACATATAAGAGATAATCAGGAACACTCATGAATTCATCCAATCGATTTAGCAACAACTGATTTTCAGTAAAAGATTCTTCAAGCTCTTCATGAATTGCCTCTAATTCAGAATAGGAATCCCTGATTTCGCTGCGCATGGCAAGAAAATTACTATAGATTGAATCTATTTCAACAATATCTGTATCCACAGATTGTGGTTCTAAAACGTTTTTTGAGAGTCTAAAATCTTTGATGTTTTTTTCAAGCAGCGTAATTGGTTTTGTGATTTTCTCAGCTAAAGTCCCAACATGTCTTCTTGTTTTTAAATAATGAAACAAAACAAAAGTAAAAAGAATGACAAATATCCCAATTGCAATGATAACATAGTAAAAATACATATCCAATATGAGATTATAAGAACCATAATCTGTTTTTATCTCATAGTAAAGCGTACTTTTCAGAATGTTTTTAAGTACCAAAACAGCTTCATCATTTGTTGATGAACGTTTTAAGTTTTCAAAATCATTTTTCTCCAGCGTTTGAGTTCCCCAGATAATATCTTCAGGATTCTTATACATGGTTAGTTGATCAAAAATATTGCCAAATATTTCCATTCCAATATCTTGAATAAATTCCTCGAGTCCTTGAAATTTAATCCCTGTTTCAAATATCGTTTTATCGGGTAATTTTATATATGAATAAAGTCTCAATTCGCCGGTCAGTGTTTCATCATTTAAGACATCGAGGAAGATTTCTCCTTCATCAAGTTCTTGAAGTTGTTTCCAAAAATATTCAAAAGCTGATAAATCCAATCCGATATCCTTTTTAAAATCGCTATCATAGATGATTCCCTTGTCAGATATTCGATAATAGTTCACTTGTTCTATTTCCAATTTATCTTGAGTAATATCTTTCACAGCATCTTTAAAGCTGTGCATGAAATCATCAGAAAAAGGCTTTTCTGTAAAGACTTTATCGTCAAATTTTTCATATTCTCTTTGAAAAAGCTTGCTGATTATGGGATTGTAGGTTGTTTCTATGTCTTGTAAAGTAAATCTTAGCTGATTCACATAAAACATCATTTTAAGTGACAGGACTTCTTTTTCTTTATTATACAGGAAGAACAAAACAACTATTGAGGCAATCACTCCAAAGATTATCAGTGGCAGTACAATTGTTTTATACAATTTACCGGCTCTTGAAATTAAAGCAGTTTTAAAAGTTCTCATTGTGAAAATCACCGCCAACAACAGTATAAACTAAAAGATTATATCATAGGTTTTTTAAACAATACCTAAAAAGAAAGGCACCTTCAACTTCAGGTGCCTTTCTTAAAGCAAAATCAGTATTAATTTATTCAAGAATTGGTTTGATATCAATTTTCCAGCCAGTTAAGCGTGCTGCAAGTCTTGCATTTTGTCCGCCTTTGCCGATGGCAAGAGACAATTGAGTTGGTGGGACCCAAATTCTGGAAATCTTGTTTTCCTCATCCAGGACTTCCACCTCTATAACTTCAGCAGGGGCAAGTGAGTTTCTTATTAATATCTCGATGTCATCTGACCACTCAAAAGCATCTACTTTCTCACCACTAAGTTCTTTTACGATATTTGTTATCCTCGTTCCATTTTCACCAATACAAGCTCCCACAGGATCAACCTGATGGTTCAAGGAACGTAAAGCAACTTTACTTCTCACACCCGGCTCCCTTGAAATGGCAACGATTTCCATCGTACCATCCATCAACTCCGGAACTTCTTTGAAAAGTAGCATCTTTAAAAATTCTCTTGAGGTTCGATTAACTCTCATATATGCTCCACGAGGACTTTTTTCCACAGTTTCGATATAAACCTTAATCAACTTTCCGTTCTCGTATTTTTCACCGGGAATCATTCTATCCTGAGTAATAACCGTTTCTACCTTACCTATCCTGATTTCATAACCATTGGAAAGGGGTCTCATAACCTCAGCGCTGGCAATAGTGTTTTCCATATCTTTATATTGTGTATAAATACTGTCTTTCTCTAATTCACGTAATTTTTGAATTAACACTTGTTTAGCCGTCTGAGCGGCTATTCTGTTAAACTTTTTTACATTTATCTTCTGTTTTATTTCTTCACCAATCTTTGCGTTGTGTTTTATCTTATGAGCTGATTTGATGTCAATCTCATATGAGGGATCCTGTATGTCTTCTTCCTTCTCTACAACAAAATACAAGCGATAGATGGAGATTTCTCCGGTCAATTGATCGACTTTTATCTCTACATGTTCTTCTTCACCGAATGCCTTTTTATAGGAAATCTTTAAAGACCTTTCCAACGCCTCTATGATCTCCTCTTTTTTTATTCCTTTTTCATTTTCAAGTTGTTCCAATGCCTCAATAAGATTGATATTCATCTTAAACCTCCAAATATAACTGCCCTTTTTTCACGTTATTGTATTTTATTTTAAATAATCTATCAGAATCTCTTTCATGAACCGTCAGTTCATTCTGATCGGAATTAAAATCCGTTAACTTTCCTATAAAAACGGTTCTTTTTTCTACCGGAACTTTTGTTATCACCTTAACCGTTTCTCCGATGAACCGTTTGAAATCCCTTTCACTTCTCAGTTCTCTTTCTACACCTGGAGAAGAGACCTCCAGATAATACGCCCCTTTTAACAATTCCTGTTCATCTAAAAGCGGGGCTGCTTTTCTCGAAACCTCTTCACAATCCTTTATGCTGATAGACCTTTCAGGATGATCAATGAAAATCCTCAATGTTTTTTTTGACTTTTGCTGGATATACTTTAACTCATAAAGTTCATAACCGGATTCTTCCAAAAGCTTTTCCAAAGCTTTCTGCAATTGTTCCACCAACTTTTGCATTTCAATTCCTCCTGAAAACCTTTTCTGCAATACTTAAGGCGGGTAATAAACTCCCGCCTTTAGCGTTCTTATTAACAAAATTTCGAGGGCAACGCCCTCGAAATGTTTTTTTCATGACTAAGTTTATTTTACCAGAAAATTATGATTATGTCAACTGCTTAAATCGCAATGCGATTTAAGCTTAGGAGTTTCCCCCTTTTGGGGAAACTCCATGCTTTTGGCTAGGGCTAGCGATTTTAGGCTTAGGTAATCCAC
>CAZRYM010000142.1:0-5320 GCA_964604305.1 uncultured Thermotogaceae bacterium
AAGAAATCATTGAGCCGTGCTCCCCTACGTCTCTATTTAAGGTGTTTTCACACATTTTTAGGGCGGACCGGTGTGTGGTCAGAGAAGACACTGACCTTAGAGTATTTTGCCAATGGCAAAAACTCTTTCCGCCCTCAAGTGAGATGATACCTGATTTTGCAAATATGTCTTCAAAATTGACCTTTTTGCAGTGGAACCATATCATAAATTGGATAAAGCTTGTATCGGTTTTATTATTAAAGCTGATGCTTTTAAAACTTATTGGATAGCATACACTTTTGTATGTCTGTTTTCCACTATCTCCAAACTGACCGCAAAATTTTCATTACTATAATCCACATCAATATACGGCAATTGCAAAACCATCGATAGTATTTGTACATCCTCAGGAACAACATCGGGAGCGATGTTCACATCCTTTTGGACCACCATCCTTAGTGGATCCTGATTTCCAAAAAAGAATGCGGTGAAATTTTCTTTTTCCTCTTCGCTCATCCAGTAAGCATACTGAGCAACACTTCCCACAGAAGTATCTACCGGGACCCAACCATAATTTGGCAAATAAAACTCTGCCCAAAAATGACTCCCAAGTTCATTCATGAAAAGCTGAAAACCGCCTGTTGTTCTCGCCGGAATACCTAAAGAACGGCAGAGTGCCGAGAAAAACATCGCCTGTGCGCCACAATCCCCATAACCATGCTCAAAAACATAGAAACTTTCAGGAATATCCTCTGATTCCAGGAATGCATGTGCCATTAGACTGTAATCAATATTTTTGATAATATAATCATATATTTTTTTTGCCATCAAATATGGATTTGTTTCATCTTCAACAATTCCTTGGGCAAGTTTTCTCATTTCTTCATTATAGAAGATATCATTTGAAGATTTGGTATACCTTTTATAAAGGTCGCTATTAAGATCATATTCACCCACAACTTCCAAATCAACATTAAACCCCTGCTGATAGTGGGTATAGGTATATAAAAGCGAAGTGTCCAGGTCTTTATCGGGTGTTCTTTGGATATCAAGAAGAATATAGGCAATATCTCCATTGGTTTTCGGATATCCCACAACCGCATCAGAGGGCTCTACCTTAATGAGTTTAAACCCTTCCTGACACCCCGTTTTTAAAGGCAAGGGGATCCACAACTTAATTTGTCCTTTGTCCGGTAAGTTCTCTTTGTCAACGTTAATCGAATAATCTACCAGGTATTTTCTTGGATTAAAATAGGGGCTGTTGATCGACTGGGTATTCATTTCTTTATGTAAATAAGGGGATAAGGATGTTTTTATTATGCCTTCATAGTGCTGATTCCACCCTTCTGTTCTTTGGGATAATTCAAAATCTCGATGACACAGATTCGTTTCCATATCATCAAAATACAGCGTTTCCCCATTTTTTTCATATTTTTGAATCTTTTTTTCCTCTATAAACTGTAAAACCTCTGCATCTGTTTTCAGATTTGGGTAATTTCTCTGAATGATAGTTTTCGCCTGCTCAAAAGTAAGATTAAAAGAAAATCCCTTTTTTAGCATCTCTTGATTTTTCAAGTATTGACTATCCCTCTCAATGGAAAAAGATAAACCAACCAATAACAAGATAAAAAGCATCAGCAAACTCTTTTTTTTCATAATTCCCCTCCTTCTTGAAACCGTTCTTCTGTTGTAGTTAAGAGCCGGAAAATCTTAAAACAATCGATTCGACATGATGGTAAAGTCTTTGTCAAAGATTGTCAGGGCACTTAGGAATTCTTTTAGCAGGCTGATATCGCCTTTTGTTTGAATGATTAGTTCTTCCGGTGGGAACATTTTCATGGTGAAATAGAACAGGCCTTCTTTCAACATGGTGATGGAAAGGTCAGGTTGTTTTATTCCCGGTTGTTTGAAGGTAATCACCGTTCCATTGTCTATGACCAACTGAAATTGTTCTCCTGTGTCCTGTAAGGTGATATCGAATGTGGCTTCAAAATCCTGGGATTCTTCACCGTTATAGAGGATTCCAAGGTAATCAAATATCATACGGGCACTCATGCTTTTTCTTGTATCGGGGCTTCCTTTGACAGCATGGGTTGAATAGGCTTGTCCATGTCTTAATTCGTAGGATCCTGACAAATAAGCATTTCTCCATATTCCCGATTCGGATTGGTAGCCGAGCTGTTCCAAGGCATCAGCACACAGGTATCTGGCTTTCATGTTTTCCGGTTCTGCCAGGACAACTTTAAACACAACCTCCGCCACCCACCTGTATTCTCCATTATCATAATCTTGTAAGGCCTTTTGTAGGATGGCCTGAGATCCTCCCATGTAATCCACGTATTTTTGTGCACTCATGGCATCCGGGAGTGGATTTAAATTGACCGGATTTCCGTCATACCATCCTAAGTATTTCTGGTAAACGGCTTTGACGTTACTTTCCAATGCACCGTAATTGGGTTGGATAACCCATGAATTGTTCAGCCCATCCGGCAATTCCATTATTTCAGCAATTTCTTCATCATTGTATCCAAGATTTGCAAAATGGAGGGTTTGATCATGGATAAATCGATAGACTTGTGTGTTTAACAAGAGGAATTCAAGGATATTCGCATTTCCCCAACGTGGCCAGTTATGAGATTGAAAGGCAACCTCGAAGTCATGGCCAAACAATTCCATGGATTCCACCAAATAGTCCGCCCATAAAAGAGCATCTCTGACTTCCGCTCCTCTCAAGGTATAAAGATTATGCATGAGGGGGACACAGTTATCGGCAAGGAAAAGGGCTTTTTGTTCCGGGAAATAGATGTTCATGTCTGAGGGGGCTTCTGCTGAGGGAGTGAGCTGGAAGATCATACGAACACCATCCACAATCATTTCCTGTCCGGTGGAGGTGATGATATCACCCGGTAAAACAAATGAGACGTTTCCTCCCGATGTGGTTACTCCCAGTCCGGAGGAGACTAATCCTTTGGCATCTTTAGATAGAAAAGTTCCAAATTGGTATTCCGCCCTTCTTCGCATGGCATTCCCGGCAAAAAGGTTCTCGCTCACCACATATTTTAAGAAATTTTCCGGTACGATTAAATGAACTTTTCCTGTTTGGCTTTTGTTGTAGACCTGTTCTTGGGTGACAAAAGAAGCCATACCACCGTAATGGTCGGCATGATTATGGCTGATGACAAGGCCTTTAATTTCTATCGGTCCAAAAACAGTTGTCATCAATTCCAGAGCCGCTTCAGCCGTCTGCTGTGAGGTCAGTGTATCTATCACGATCCATCCGGTATCGGATTTGATGAAGGTTGTATTTGCCAGGTCATACCCTCTCACTTGATAAATCTTGTGCTCTCCTGTGTAATTGCTGTCTGTTACTTCAAACAAACCGTATAAATGATTAAGGGCAGCGTTATGCCAAAGTCCGGGATGAACGTTGGATAAATGCCACTCTTCTCCTTCCAAAAATCTAAAGGCTTCCTGGGTCCAGATTATTTCTCCTTCTGAATCAGAAATTTCTAATTGTTCCGGTTGTGTGATGAATCCCTTTGTTGCAAACGCCTTTTCTTGAGAGTCTTTAAAGGTCATCCTGTTTAAAAAAGCTTCATAGACCTCTTTTGTCACTTCGCTGACTTCTTTTCTTTCGTTGTTTAACCCGTTGTTGTCGCTTTCCATACCGTTTGAAAAAAGCAATCCCATGAAAAGGCACAAGAAAATGATAATCACCGTTTTTTTCATGTTCTTCCTCCTTTTAAATCCTGTAGTTTTGGCAAAAAGAAGAAGTAAAAGTCAAAGCAAACAGGAAGTTATTATTCAACTGATGAGTAATCTGAAATTATATCACAAACTTTTACAGATTTTGAATTTATTATCAATAGGACCGTTCATTGATGTTCATACTCCGTCCTGTTTCTGCCATTATTCTTTGCTTTGTATAAGGCTCTGTCGGCTTTTTTAATCAGCTCTTCAGAGGTTGTTTCTTCACTCGGTACTACTGTTCCAATTCCAACTGAGATGCTGATGTGGTTTAATTGGGGAGCACTTGTATTTGGTATTTTTAGACTGTAAAGTGTTTTTCGGCAGGCTTCAGCCAGTTTTATGCCCCCAACCCAATCGGTGTCCGGAATAACGGCAATAAATTCATCACCACCATATCTGGCGAAGTAATCGCTGGGACGTTTGAAAACTTTTTTCAGTGTATCTGCCACTTTTTGAAGCAGCTTGTCACCGGCAAGACGGCCTTTTGAATCGTTGTAGTATTTGAAATAATCGATATCGATTAGTAAAACTGTGAGAGGTTGTTTGGTGCGACCGGTTCTTTTCCATTCTTTTATAAGTTGCCGGTTGAATCCCTGACGATTGGGAAGCCCGGTTAGTTGATCTGTGACAGCGGCTTCGTTTAATTTTTCGCTCAGTCGTTTGTATGCTTCTTGGCTTTCTTCGAGCTTTTCTTCAACTATGCGTTCTTCTTTTTTCTTTTTATCGACGTCGTAGATTACTCCAAGGGCTCTGACCGGTTTGTTGTCGGGTTCCCATTCGTTTGTTTTTCCCTTTACGGAGAACCACTTGTATTCTCCGTTTTTGCATCTCATCCTGAACTCTTCGGGGTTGGGCTGATCGTTGATTTCGTATTGATGTATTTTTTTTATCATGGTTTCTCTGTCATCGGGATGGATCAAGTCCATCCAGGCATCCGTTGTGGAAGATACATCACCGGGCTTATACCCCAGCATTTTATGAGCTGTGGGATTGAAATACACCTCACCTGTTTTTAAATTCCAGTCCCAATAACCAAGCTCTCCGGCTTCAAGAGCCATTTCCATTTGTCTTTTTGCTTTTTCGCAATCTTTTTCTATGCTAATGCTTTCTTCACCACCGTTTTCTCTAATGACCATTTCTTTTGGTAACTTCCAGTTTGTGATTTATCTGTCATCATTGAGATTCAGAATTATTTATTTGTACTTCCGAGGGGACACCTCTTACTCTACTCTGACTGTCCTATGAACTTTATTATAACATTTACAGTGTTACCGTTTGTTTTTTTAGTGAGAGATTAAAATGTTTATTGTTAAAGCTTAAGAAGTGATTAAAGAAGGGTTACTAACAAATAAAAAAGAGAGCCCTGAAAGGCTCTCTTTTTTCACATCTCATTTCTATTATACCATGGTTTAGAGTCGGTGTCAATACCCTTTATAAAAACAGAGTTTCTTTTTTTTCTGTATAACTTCAAGGGGAAACTTCTAAAAACCGGACTTTCAAGTAAGTTGTAATTGGTGGATTCTTTACATGACACTTATACTCTTTTTATTTCCCATTTTCTTTGTTTAAAACTGATCATCATCACTAAAGC
>CAZRYM010000143.1:0-5308 GCA_964604305.1 uncultured Thermotogaceae bacterium
AACACGCAAACAAAAATGTTTAGATAAAAAGTAAGAGGGGACAGGTACGTTGATTGAGGAATTTGTTTTTCAAATTCCGGGTATCAATGTACCTATCCCCTCGGCATCTCATACGTTCTTACATCTTATCTCACCATCATCACTTTTTTTAACCTTCATAACGAGAATTTCTTAATACAACGGGTAAACTCAGTGAGCCATACCTATTAAGTAAGACGGGGACTGGTACGTTGATTAGGAATTTGCTCTTTAATTCCTTGTATGTATCAACGTACCTGTCCCCTCGGCATCTCATACGTTCTTACATCCTATCTCACCATCAATCACAATTTCTTTTAACCATCATAGAGAGAACCTCTTTACCACGGGTGTTCACCCCTACAAATAGGGCTTTCCATACCCTCAAAATCTCACAACTTCCCGATATGATCATAAGCACTCAAATCCATAAAGCCGTGTCCTGACAAGTTAAACACAATCGTCTTTGCCTCGCCGGTTTCCTTACATTTTTTCGCCTCTCTAATGGTGCTTGCCACTGCGTGGGAGGATTCGGGGGCCGGGATGATCCCCTCTGTCAAACTAAATATCTGTGCAGCTTTCAGGATCTCCGATTGGGGGAGGTCATCCGGTCTGACGATTCCTTCATTAACAAGCCTGCTGACGATGGGAGAAGCCCCATGATATCTGAGACCGCCGGCGTGTATGGGAGGTGGCACAAAAGCATAACCTAATGTGTACATCTTTATCTTTGGCGTCAGTTTTCCCGTATCTCCAAAGTCATACTCAAATTTCCCCTCCAGAAGTGTGGGACAGGCCTCAGGTTCCGATGCGATAATCTCCAAATCTTTGTTGTTGATGGCATCCATCACAAAGGGAAAGGCAAAACCGCCGAAATTAGAACCGCCTCCGACACATGCGATGAGAATATCCGGCTTGACATTGGCCTTTTCCAACTGTAATTTCAATTCCTCTCCAATTATCGTCTGATGCATCAAAACATGATCCAAAACACTTCCCAAAGAATAATTGGTATCATCATTTTTAACTGCCATCTCAACGGCATCTGTAATGGCCATACCCAGGGATCCGTTGCAATCCGGATCGTTTTTTAAAATCGCCCTGCCACCTTCCGTTCTTTCACTGGGACTTGGGTATACTCTCCCGTTATACAGGTGAATCATGTGACGTCTGCCGGGTTTGGTATCATAACTTACACGTACCATATAGACTTCCACATCCAAACCGAACTTGGTACCGGCATAACTCAAGGCGCTTCCCCATTGTCCTGCGCCTGTTTCTGTTGTAAGCTTTGAAAATCCATCCTGCTTGTTGAAATAGGCCTGTGCCAAAGCTGTGTTAACCTTATGACTTCCGGTGGGGCTGACACTCTCGTTTTTAAAATAAATCTTGGCGGGAGTATCCAGATATTCTTCCAACCCGGTTGCATGAACCAACGGTGATGGCCTGTAAACGTGATATTCCTCTAAAAGCTCCTCAGGAATTGGAATTAGTCTGTCCTCACAGTTGAACTCCTGTTCCACCAACGTGGGCGGAAACAACGGTGCCAATTCCTCCGGCTTAATGGGCTCACCCGTACCCGGATTCAACATGGGGTCTATCTTAAAAGGAAGATCCGCCTTAATGTTATACCAATTCTTTGGCATCTCCTCATAACACAATGTGATTTTTTCCCTTTTCATTCCTCTCACTCCTCTCAATTTATAAAGATGTATTTTTTCCAATAAAAAAAGCGGGGAACCCATTTTTCCGAGTTCCCCGCTTTTAGGATTTATGTCAGTCGTCATTCATGCAACGAACGAACACCGCCTCCAAAAAACGGGGCAGCGCCACCACCAAACGTTCATATTTACTTGCTGAAATGACAACGTGTACTCTTTCATTTTATCTCTCCAAATTCTCAGTTGTAAAATATTAACAGATTTCAGGCGTTTTGTCAAGGGATCAACCGTTTTCATACAATCAATTTTTCATACCTCAGAAGCCACTTAGTAAGACGGGGACTGGTACGTTGATTTATACGAGAGGGGACAGGTCAGATGATTAAGGAATTTGCCTTTCAAATTCCGTGTATCAGCTGACCTGTCCCCTCGGAATCTCAAACATTCTTACAATTTAGCTCACTATCAGCCACAGATTCTTTTACTCTGTCATAACGAAAAACCACTGTTATACCCCGGGAGCACACACAGGTGCTCCCCTACACATAGTGTGGAGTTTTCCCCTCGGAATCCCCAATATCTTAAAACCCCACAAACTAGATGGGGACTGGTACGATGATTAAGGAATTTGCTTCTCAAATTCCGTGTATCAGCGGCCCTGTCCCCTCGGAATCCCAAACTCCACAAACTGCATCATGGGAATATACTTCGTCGCCCCAACCGAAAATTCCAGTATATAATCATTAAATCCCTCAAACAATTTCTTGTTAATAACCCTGCCAACGGTTATATCCAAATCCAAATGGGTATCCCAGACAAAATCCACACCAAAATTGAATTTCAGCTTATGCTGCATCTCCAATACCGGATCTTCGAGCCAAACAAATCCCGAGCCGGTGTTCTTCTCCTCCCGGAAGGGTTCTCTTTCCCCAAGACAAACAAACTCATAATGAGCTTGGGCATTCCAGTTTTCCTCATTAAACTTGTAAAACACATCCACAGAAGCACTGTTTTCACCGTAAAGGTAACCCAGCATGTTGTATTCCACGGGTAAATCCCGCCACTGCTCTTCATCGTAATGTGTGTACGCGTAAGGGGGGACGGTGGAAGAATGGGCACTGGCTTGAAACGTATAACGTGTGGCTCCGGCAAATTCAGCTCCTATCCTGGATCTTTCACCAATATTAATTGCCCCGCCAAGATCCCATGCGATTTTCTGAAGATGTCCCTCCGTTTTCTTTGAAGGGTCAAACAACTGTTCCGGGAAAAAATCATCCACCATGACTTCACCGAATAATCTGAAAAAATCGTTATCCAATTCCAAAAAGACTCCCATAAAACCGTTGTCATTCACCGCATCACTTTCCCAAGGACCTGTCTGATTGCACCGTATCTCCTGCGTCGTCTGAAATGGTGGCGGCGTGTGCATGTACATAAAATTCAGTGATCTGCCGAAAAAGAGAATGGCATCGGAGAAACCAAAACGAAAACCATCGAAAAGGTTCAATGAATAAGTTCTATAATACAAAGTTTTAGCTGTTTGAACCCGTTCTATGTCAGACAGAGAGTAATCAAGAATTTCATTTCTGAGGAACAGCATGTTAAAATCAACGGTAAAGACATCTCCAAAAGGCTTGTAAAGAAGAGAAACGGAAGGATAAGAACCCGAATTGGGCGCTAGCCAGAGCTTGTACGATTCACCCAGACCCTTTTCAAGGTTTTGATAGCCTGCAGAAGCGATTAACTTTTCTCCCTCATACCAAGCGTAGCCGTAATCAAGTAAATAATAAAAATCCTCAAGCGGACCAGGCCATTTGGAAGCGTGGATATTGTGAGGTTGAAAGTCACCAATCATAAAATTCCTAAAATCAAAGGCACCCGTCAATCCAAACTGACCGTCAAACACATATCCCCCTACACCGGCCTGTAATCCCCAATTACTAACAACTTCATTATGTTCTGTTTCGGCAAAAGTAAAGAAATAGGCGTCGACTTCAGTTGCCATAAGTTGAAAAACCAGCCCGATTAACAGAAAACAAAAAAGCACACCTCTTCTCATAACACTTCCCCCTAATTTCCGGATTACTTTATTTCTACGCTTTATTTTTTGGATGGGAGCAATTGTGTGTACCCCCGTTCTTTTTTTCCTTTCATGTTTAAAAAATATTTCAGACTCGGGTCGTGTCGAGTTTTCCCCGGAGGTTTTCAAATATTCTGCAACCCCTCCTGAACATATTCTGCCCAAAATCTTTTAAAAAATGCCAAAAATGGAATCCCTATTAAAACACCCGGCAAACCGAAAATAGAACCGGCAACAAGAATGGCAAGTAAAATAGCAAACCAGTTCAGCTTCATTCTGGACCCCTGAATACGCGGCTGCAAAACCCAGGATTCAAATTGATTGGCAAACAAAAACACAATGAGCATCTTAATTAAGCCCGGAATACCGCCATACAAAAATCCAAGCAACATCCCCGGTATTGAAACCAGAGTAGGTCCTAAAAATGGTATAAAGTCAAAAATACCTGAAAGAAAGCCAAGAAACAGAGAATAAGGAACGCCCGAAAGAGATGTACCAACTCCCACCATCACACCCACAATCAAAGCAAGGATCACTTGTCCCCGGATATAATGCTCGATATCTTTATAACACTCCCGAATAAAATGAATGGACCTTTTTCTTGTGCTTTCAGGAAAAAGTCGCCAAAGGTTCTCCCTTAAAACCGGCATCACCGTTGCAAAATAAGCTGCCGTTATGACAAATAAAATCGCTGAAGTTGAAACAGCGGGAATATGCTGGATAATCGTGTTTAAAATCGAAGCACCAAATTCAGAAATATTTCGACCAACATCACCAATCAGTGAATTCACCCACTCAGTGAGCCTGGGATCGATATTCTCTCCGTTAAAAAAATTCTCCACATTGATGTCACTGGCCGTACTCCCAACAACGGGGAAAAATTTCTTACCCTCTTCGATGAGCACGGGAAAAATGGAATAAATGGCGAACGCAATAAGAACAAACATCCCGATGGAACTGATTAACAGAGCCAATTTATACTTGATAAAACGTGTTAAAAATCTCGTGGGAACACTGATGATCATGGACAAATACCAGCCAAAAAGAATGGCCCCCATGATCTGCGGTGAAGCTTTAAAAAAGGCAAAAAACAAAAACAGGTAGAGAACAATAACCCACATCGCAGGGTCAAAGGCCTTTACAGGCAGGTCTATTCTTTTCATACAGTCCCCCCGGTCATTTAATCCCCTCACTCGTGACAAATAATCAACAGAGATATTATACCATCATTCAGCCGGGAAAACTCCAAATCTGCTTATAATGTTTAATGTAAAGGGTGAAGCGGGAAAATCGTTTCATACCGGGGAGCACATGCATGTGCTCCCCTACATAAAGCGTGGAGTTTTTCCCATAGGGAAAACACTCCAAGGACAGTGTCTTCTCTGGCCACACGCAGGTGCTCCCCTACATAGAGCTTGCTGAAAAACGCAAAACCCCCACTAATAAATATTTACAGCTTGTTTTTGTCTGTTTAGGTGCAAGGTTTTTTTAAGAAAATAGGCGAAAAACCTTGCAGATGAGAATTCCCCCCCGTGGGGGGGTGCCGGCC
>CAZRYM010000144.1:0-5306 GCA_964604305.1 uncultured Thermotogaceae bacterium
TTCCGCAGAAGGTGTGAAAGGTCATCAACAATTTCTGGAAGTCAAAGGTAAAGAGAGTTTTTATGGGGATTCACTGGAGGAATTTACCGAGTATCTTCATGCTGAAGTTCCCTGGTGGAAACGGCTGATGCAACCGCTTATTTTTAAAAAGGCTGATAAAATAATGACTCAGTACAGGAGTTTTTAACCAAATGAAGAATTCATGTCCCAGGTCAGCCAAAGCGATTGCTCCGGCATTTTCAAGCCCATATGCCCCTGCAAACAAACTCAATCCCAACATACCGTATTCATATCCGGGGATCAGGAACGGGAAATAAGGATGTTCTTTGCTAAAAAAGCTTCCGGTGAATTTCCCCCAAAAGATGGCGAGTGTATTGAAGCCAAAAATAATCAGGGCAAACACGAAAATGTTAAAATCCAGTTCAACATTTAAAAAGGTAATGAACAGAGCCGGAGGCAAAGCGAAAGTCACCACGATCCTTTTCAAATCATCAATGGTTTTTGCAGTTAAAAACTGGCTTATTTTTATTAAATAACCCAATCCTAATAAAAGAAATATTGGACATTAAACTTTTTGCTAAATATTAATATTTAATTTCCTGCAATACCCACACATTGGGCTCGATATATAAGCCTAAATCTTTTTCCAATTCGATGTTCAGTGGATTCTGAAATGGTTCCCGGTATATGTATGGACTCATGGCAAACTTTGAGAATCTTCCCGCCAAACCGTACGTGAACGCGTAGCCAGCAATCAAAAGGCAATGCATCTTCAAGATGCCAATCAACATAATAATCGATAGGAATGAGAATTACAACGCTGCCTTTGACGCCGTAAAGTAAAAGATGGCTCCGTTGTGTGGAGGTTGTTCTCTGAAGTCAAAATCATTTTCAGCAAAAAGAGTCTCCAATTCTTTTGCGGAACGCAATGTACCATGGATTTCTGTTCCCTTGGTATTTCTTTCAGGAATGGGAACACTACAAAAAAAAATTCCATCTTTTTTCAATACTCTTTTTATCTGGCTGACAACCAACTGTGCATCCGGGAAAAAGTTAAAGGAAAGATTGCAAAAGGCAAAATCAAAAGAGTTGTCAGCGAAGGGTAAATCACCAGCACTGACGAGGAAGAGTTCAAAATCCCTTTTACCGCTATTTTTAAAACGCTTTCCTGCCTTTTTTAAAAGACCTTTACTAACATCAACACCCACATAATCATTCGAATGGTCAATCAACGAACAAAGGTTTCCTGAACCGGTCCCCAATTCAAGAATTTTCTTTCCTCTTAAACCAGCTAACATCTTTTTATTCTTTTTTTTATGAATAGAAATATCCGCAGAGAGTTTTTTTGGAAAGACGTTTTTTTCCATTAAAAAATCATAGGCAAATGAAAATATGTCCATTAACCATGGCTTTTGCTTTTGAAGCACACCTTTTATCACCACACAATTGATTAATCCACTTTTTTTGATTTCAATACCTTTTTTTAAAATTACTTTATGCATAACATCACTCTCCGACCCTATATATTGTCGGTCTATTATATACTTTTCTTCACACAAAATAACCAGGGTTTAAAGGCCTAAATGCATAGTCCTAACAACTTTAAATCTTCCAAATCGGTTCAATAAAACTATCGCTTTCAGATGACAATTTAAACAGCCTAATAAAGTCAAGTACGTTGTTTCACCGTTAATGTAAAAGAAGCATCACTTGATAACAAACCTTTACAAATCATTATTTATTGAACTTAGAAGCCATATTTTTTTTATACCCAAAAAAAAAAAGAGGTCCTATACAGACCCCTTTTTCTTAAAAATATTTTTTACTTATCTAATCAGTGGAAATATCCAATGTAAAAATTTTCGTTCATCTTTTTCATCTTTTTTATTTGCCACTGGTTTTGGATTGGTTAATTCATCTCTCCAGTAATAATATTTATCATTTGCATAACGTTTCATTCAAATCACTCCTTATCTGATACTGTTAATTCCATGAGACATGAAAAAAAATCTTTCTTTTGTCACTTCATTTATGTCATTCATTATTGGTTTTTGTCGATGCTCTTTCTGGCCTATTTTTCTGATTAAATGCATTTTCAAACTCCCTTTTCGTTCTGTTTCCTAACCACTATTATATTTGACGTCAGATTATATCTGTTTATTACATAATTCTATGATAGATATAATTATATTTATATATTAGTTTTATATAATACAAATATTTATATATAATTTATGTAAAGAGCTTGACTTCAGCTGGAAATCTCAAAAAAACTTTTGTTCTGAAAACGGGGGGGATTAAGGATACGTCCACGTCCTTTTGGACGATAAAGCGCATATTATCCAGATTGCCGAAACAAAAATTAATGAAAGTTTTTCTCTCTTCATCGGTTACGCCTTTGGGGCATGAATCCATAATCCACGTTGTAAACGATAAAGTCATAGATTACTCGGGCAGCTTTGTACGGATTCGTCTCATCACCAACGATGTTTTTGGCCATTTGACGGATATCGTTGGTGATTTTTGTGTTGGCATATGAACGGGTGTATTGTTGGTATACCGGGGATTCGATATCATACTCGCCAATGTTATCGGGATCAATGGTAAAACGTTGCTCATAATGAGTAGAGGATAAAAGTCCGTTGTAGAATAACTGGAACCAGCTCAATATATCAAGAAATCAGACACTTTAATCATCGATCCCCCAAGACCCGGCATCGATAAGCATACCTTTGAAAAGATCATAGAAATACATCCTAAAAAAGATTCTCTACTGCTCCCGTGACATGGGAACCCTGGTGAGAGACTGTTCAAAAATGGTGGATTCCGTCTATAAATCGAAGATATACAGCCTTTGGATATCTTCCCTGACACTTCCCATGTTGAAATCATCTGCATGAAGCGGCGAAAAAACCTTGTTATAGTTCATTCAAGCATTCATAGCATTAAAAAACCGAAATTAGTCTTTAAAAAGCTGATTCCAGTTTTTCTTTAACTATCAGATCACTTTATTCCTTTTGCTCATCTATTCTTTTTTGACTTTTTAGACAAAAATTTAAGATTTTATTTCACTATTTAGCAAGAATTCATTGTTTTTATCTGTTTAAGTCTTATGCTATAATCATCCAAATAGTAAGTTTTCCGAAGAGTTTTCTGGATTTTTTCAAAGCATCATTAAAGAGAAATGTGAAATGAAAGCAGCGAAACACTTATTAAAAAACACCTTTATCTAAAAACAGAAAAAAACGCTAATGAAACGAGAGGCGATAATATTATGAGTTATGCATCCATTTTTTCAATATTGTTCTTTTCGGTCTTTGTGATCTCACTTGTCAGCGGCATTTTTGTGTTGCACAATCATGCAAAAGCTTATGCAAACAGGGTGTATTTTGCCCTGATCATTGCCATCGGATTTTGGTCCATCGGGTTGGCTTTTGCCACTTCCGCTTCTGATGCTTCCTCGTGTGAAATTTGGCGCCGATTTTCTGCTGTTGGTTGGGGTAGCGCTTACAGTATTATTCTTCACTTCATTCTGATCATTACCGGAAAAATTCGGTTGATCAAAAAATGGTGGGGGTTGGTTTTGCTGTATGGTCCGGCTGTTATTACGGTTTTAGCCTTTGCGGTTCCGGGCATTTTGAATCCTTCACCTTATCATCTGCAATTGACCCAATATGGTTGGATTAATGTAGCCAGGATCAGGAATTACAATGTCTGGGACTGGATTTTCTTCTTCTATTATATCGGTTACGTTTTATCGGGATTGGCTCTGCTCTTACAGTGGGGAAGGAACGCAACAGAAATAAAGATCAAAAAACAATCCCTCGCTTTATTTTTGTCTTTGCTTTCAGTCTTTGTGCTGGGGTCTATTTCGGACATTATTTTAGGTAACATCCTTGGAAAAGCCCCTCAAATGGCTCCTGTGTTTTTATTGATTCCAATTTTCACCTTTATCCAAACGATCAAAAAATACGACTTCATCACTTCAAAACCTGTTGAAAAGAAGGAAAACTACGGAACCATTATTATTTGCGTGATTCTGTATGTTTTTTTGTTTTTTCTTCTGTCCGAATTAGCAGGTAAAATAAGTGGATTCGAGTTTATTCATATAACAGGAATAGGAACAAAAGGCATTATCACACAATTTCAACTACTCATTTCCATCATTCTGGTCATTAAAGAGCATAAATCCGGATTTATTGCCGCCATTCTTTTAAACAGCTTGAGCCTTTTTTCATCTGCTGCTTTTGCCATTATTAAACAGTCTACGGATTCTTTGCCCGGAATCATTTCTTATATCACCACTTTGTTGGTTATTTTGCTGATTGCCATTTTTAAAAAAGATATCACTACAAACATTGAAGAAATGCAAAAGCAAAGGCAAACATTAGAAGTTTCTGAAAAAAAGCTGTTTCAAATGGCTTATTATGATACACTGACAGGTTTTCACAACCGGGATTGGTTTGTCGAGAATTTAAAACAAATTATCATTGCAGCGAAGCGTTTCCCTTCCATGATCGGGGTCATTTTTGTCGATTTAGATTCTTTTAAAACGATTAATGACACCATGGGCCACTCTATTGGAGACGCTGTTTTAAAAAAAATATCGAAACTCTTGTCATCCTGTCTAAGAGAAGAAGATACCCTGACGAGATTTGGCGGTGATGAATTTTTAATAATGGTACCCCATATCGAAAAACTGCAAGATCTTCACAAGATTACCGATCGAATTGTTAAAATCTTTAATCAGCACATTTTCGTTGAGGATAAAGAATATTTTATCACAGCCAGCGTAGGCGTTGCCGTATATCCCATTGACGGAGAAGATCCCGAAACCTTAATCAAAAATGCCGACATTGCCATGTATTCAGCCAAAAGCAAAGGCAAAAATCAATGTGTTTACTGTTCAACTGATATTAAAAATGACACAGTCAGAACCCTAAAACTGACAAATAGTCTTTACAGAGCCCTTGATAAAAACGAAATTTTCCTTGTTTATCAGCCTCAGGTAAGTGTAACCACCCAAAAGATTGTGGGATTTGAAGCCCTTTTACGGTGGGACAATGCTGAATACGGTTTCATCCCGCCTAATGTTTTTATCCCCATGGCTGAGCAAACAGGTTTGATTAATCAGATTGGGTTGTGGGTTTTTGAAAAAGCTTGTAAACAGTTGAACAAATGGATAGCAGATGATTTCAAATCCATTAGCATCTCAATCAATTTATCCTTAGAACAGCTAAAGGACGATCTTATTTCCGTCAAAATCCAAAAAATATTGAACGACACAAAAACTGATCCAAAAAACA
>CAZRYM010000145.1:0-5305 GCA_964604305.1 uncultured Thermotogaceae bacterium
AAAACTGCGTAAAACTCCCATCTTTCGTAGAGGTTACCTCCAAATACGTATCAATACGCTCTTTCAACTCCGCCACATGGGAGATGATTCCAACCAAGCGTCCCCCCGACTGCAATTCCATCAGTGTTTTGATAGCGTTATCCAACGACTCAGAATCCAAACTCCCAAAGCCCTCATCGATAAACAGCGTTTCCAGGCTGACCCCGCCAGAATGGGACTGAACCACTTCCGAAAGACCCAGGGCCATGGCCAGAGAGGCCTTGAAGCCTTCCCCGCCGGAGAGGGTTTTCACATGCCTTGCTTCTCCTGTGTATTGGTCAAAAACCTCGATATCCAATCCACCGGTGCCTTTTTTGTTGTCAACTTCGGTGATTCGGTTCAGCTGGTATCGGCCATCTGTCATCCGTTCCAGCTTTTGATTGGCAGCGAACAGGATGTCGTCCAAAAAGGATGTTTGAACAAACCGCTCAAAATTGATCCGATAGGCGTTAGCTCCTTTGGTTAAGTTCAATAGATATCCATGGATCCCGTACTGGTTTTCCAAGTCTTGCCTTTTTTCATAAAGCGTTTTGATCTTGTCCAATCGTTTTGTGTTTTCATTCAGGCGGTTTTGTAACATGAACCGTTCTTCCTTCAGCTGATCCAGACCGTGATTAAGTGTTGTCAATTGCTTCTCAAGGAGCTCAACGTCCGGTTTGGTTTTTCCCTTTAATTCCTCGTTCAAAGAGGATAAACGGGCGGTTTTCTCGTTGTATAAAATGTTGAACATTTCCAATGCTTTTCTTTGTTCTGATATAGTTTCTTCATCCAGTTTTGCTTTTTGATAGGACTCTACGGACTCAAAGTCGTACTTTGACAGTTCATGCTTAAAAATATCCCGTTGTTTCTCTACTTTCAAGGCCAATTGTTCCAGGTTTTTTTGTGAGGACTGAATTTGTGTATGGAGTGAATTTAAGTACAGATTCTTTTGATCAAAGTTTTGTTGAGCGTTTTTCATACGCTTTTCCAGGGTTTGAATCTTTTTGTCTGTGGCCAGGATTTCTTCTTCCAGAGCTCCCTTGGCCAGATACTGTGGTGGGATTTCTTTTTTTAATCGTTCCACATTTGTCATGGCCAATGTATAGGCTAAATTTGCTTCATTGAAGTCCTTTTCTAATTGTTCCGCTTTTTTTGCGTGTGAGTCAAGCTCACTTTCCCCTTTTTCAAGGGTCTTTTTATATTCTTGGAGCTTTTTTTCCTCTTCAATCATAGTTTTTAATTCATTGCTGATTTCTCTTCCGTGTTTTTGATAGTCTTGAAGATTTTGTTTGAAGTGATCTTTTATTTGTGAGAATTGGGAGGCATCCGCTGCCTCTTGATAATCGTTTGCCGGCTGCTCCACAATCTTTTGCCACAGTTTTTCCTTTTCGTCTTTTGAGATTAAGCCGTTTTTTTTGATGATCTCAAGACGGCCCTTTAGGGTGTTTAAGTCGTTGATAACCCTTTGATATTCATTCTCGACCTTTTCAAGTTCACCTACTTTGATTTCATGAGCAGGTTTTGAAGGAAAAGGATGATGAATTGATCCGCATACGGGACATGGCTCGTTTTCTTTTAGGTTTACAGCAATCTTATAGGCGGCATTTTGAGCATCCTGCTGCTTAAGTTCCTCCAGTCTTTGTTTTATTTCAAGGCTGGCCTTTTCTTTGGCTTTCTGCAACCGTTTTTTTTCTGTGTATTCATCATGAAGCGACTGATATTTTGATTGCTCATCCTTGTACCGATCCAATAATTCAACAAGGGTCTCCAATTTGTGAAGCTTGTCTTTGATTTGACCTAGCTTTTCGTTCAACGCATCTTTTTTTTCATAAATTGTGTCAAATCGAGAAATCTTGATTTTGAGTCTACTGATTTTTTCTTTGGTTTCCTTTTCAAGTTGAAGTGACTTTTCTTTTTTTTGCTTCAGTGTGAGTAAGAGACCTTGTTGCTGTTCCTTTTCCTTTTCTGCCATGTCCAACTTTTCAACGGCTTCTTTGAAAGATAGAATTTTTTGCTTCTTGATCTTTAGCCTTTCCAATTCTTCTTTTTCAACGGTTTTTGACAATTCCAGTTGCTTTGAAGCCTCTTCCAACTCCCGCCTTGCCTGTTCTTTTTCTTTTAACTGCCTCTTTATTTGAACAGCCAGTGTGTTTTTTTCTTCTTTGAGGGTGTTTAGAAGTGTTTCTTCCTTTTCAACAAACAACGCTTTTTCAGCTCGTTTAAGACCTTCCTCAAGCAAGGTCATTTTTGCTTTTTTTTCTTTTAATCCATCGACTTCCACTTTTAAGGTATCATGCTTCTTAAAGGCATCCAATAATAGTTTTTCTGATGTCAATTTATCAGTTAATATGGATATGTTTTTTTCAACTGCTTTTATTTCTTTATCCAGTGTTTCTTTCCCCTTCAGATGATCGTGGATGAGACCTGTAAGGGAATTAACGGATCCGGTTATATCCGACAAATCAGTTTTAATATCGTAAAGTTCCTTTTCTTCTTCCGTGATTAAAACCTCTGCTAATTCATGGGTTAAATCTTTATTTATGGATTTCAAGTTTATTTCCAGTTCTTTTGTTTTTTCTTTCAAGCGAGTTTCAAATTGCTGGTATTTTTTAGTCATGAAGAGCTTTTGAAGGATCATTTGCCGTTCATCACTTTTTGAAGTGAGCAGTTCACGAAAGGCGTTTTGTGGCAACATCATGATTTGCTTGAATTGATTGGCATCCAAACCGATGAGTTCCTTGATTTTGTCGTTGACTTCCGTAACTCTTCTTGAACCAATCAACGATTTTTCGCCGTTTGGTGAAACACTGTAAAGTTCTGCAGATACGCTTTGTTCAGTATAGCCTTCGCCACTCTTCTTTTTCCGATTCTGAGACGGTATACGGTCGATTCGGTAATGCTTGCCGTTTAACGAAAAATCGAAAATAACGCGGGTGATGGTTTCATCATCTGCAAAATCACTGATCAGACTTTTAAAATCCCGGTCTCCTCCGCTGGCTTCACCATATAAGGCATAAGCGATGGCATCGAAGATTGACGTTTTTCCCGCACCTGTGTTTCCCGTGATCAGGAACAGATTCCTGTCTCCCAACCGGGTGAAATCGATAACCTCTTTATTCTTATACGGGCCGAAAGCCTGCATGGTGAGTTTAATTGGTCTCATGCTTGTTCCTCTTCTTTGTAAACGTCTGAAAAGATGTCATCCACTACAGCTTTCATCTTATCGGTAAAAACCTTATCTTCAGGGTTGACTTGTTCAAAAAAGGCTTGAAAAAGTTCTTGGTCTGTTTTTGACTCCCGCTCTTTCACCGTTAATTTCGAGTTTTTGTCGAACACAAGGGCTTCCCGCTGGATTTTCATGATGTTGGGATAAACACTCCGTAATTTTTCAACCGGGTTTAAAATAGCCTTCTCCCCTTCGATAATCGCTAAAATGAAATCTTCGTTGTTTGAATCCGCCCGACCCTTTTCCAGAATTTCCTCGAAAGTACCTTTGACGATTTTTAAATCTCTTTTTGGTTTTAACGGAATTCTTTGTATCTTAACTGTATCAGCCGTTAACTCAATGAGTGAATAGGATTTTGTGTGAAGGGCTTCTGAAAAGGAATATTTCAACAGAGATCCCGAATAGTGAATCTTATCCGAACTTATATCCTGGGGCCTGTGAAGATGCCCCAAAGCAGTAAAAGTAAAATCATTGAACAAAGCAGCATCCACTACGCCTGTTCCCCCGACAGATAAAGGTCTTTCCGATTCACTTTCAGTCCCCCCCGCAATAAAGGCATGAGTGATTAAGACCGCTCGTCTACCGGGTGTTTGATGAGCTTTAATCCGTTCAATCAATTTTTCATAAGCCGCCTGATGCGTGTGTAGGGACTCATCTTCCAGCAACATCTTAACTTCCGTCGGGTCAGCATAGGGCAGCAAAAAAAAGTCCAACGGACCAAATTCATCTTCAAAGGTTAAAGGCTCGTCAAAACCGTCCAGTTTTCCTTTCACGTATAGACCCATATGGCGCATAAAAGAACTGCCAAAGTGAATCCTTTCCGGACTGTCGTGATTGCCGGAAATCATCAGTACGGGTATCTTTAAATCAATGATAATGCGTTTCAAAGTTTTATCCAGCAGTTCAACCGCATCCGAGGGGGGAACTGAACGGTCATAAACATCGCCGGCGATGATGAGAACATCGGGTTGTTGTTCCTCTAATGATTGGCAAAACTCATCAAGCAGCAGGGCTTGCTCCTCCAGGAGTTTGGTCTGGAAAATGATCTTTCCCAAATGCCAATCTGCAGTATGAGCTATCTTCATCTTCTCTTCCAGCCACTGTATCCCTTTTTAAGATGGTAGATCTTTGTGAAGCCCAGTTCCTTCATCTTGTTTAGCGCCTTTGAACTTCTGTTTCCGGATGCACAGTAGAGCAGATACATATCTTTTTTGTCCAGCTTGTTCAACTGCTGAACAAAATCCGAGGCATTATAATTAACATTCGTGGCATCGTCAATATGCCCTGCGTTATACTCGGAAGGCGTTCTAACATCCAAAATGATAAAATGCTCATTATCAATGTTTTCATTAATCAACGCTTCCGCTTCCAGTGGGGTTACATCCGTATAAAAGACTATTTCAACCGCTTCTTCATTTTCACTAAAACCACAAACAGTTAGTAAAGGGAATAAAAACAGCAATAACAATAATTTTTTCATTCATCTCACCTCATATAATTTTAGTTAACAACAGCGCTGGATAAATTATACCATTAAAGGAAATCGGAGTAAAAAAAGAACAGTTGACAAAAGAGATTGGGTATAGTATGATATGAATGAATAGAAATATATTCATTCATAAGGAGGAAAACCCTTGATCGATAAAAAAGAGCAGCTATTGAAAGCAGGACGGCAACTTTTCACTGAAAAAGGCTTTAAAGGAACCAATGTTTCTGAAATCACAAAGCTGGCAGGCATGGCAACCGGTACCTTTTACAATTACTATTCATCCAAGGACAAGCTCTTCATGGACATTTACAATGAAGAAAATATCAAGCTGAAAAGAAAGATCATGAATGAGGTGGATTTAGACGAAGAACCCCAAAAACTCATCGGGCAAATCATGATGTTAAATACACAAGGCATGAAAACCAATCCCATCTTAAAAGAATGGTACAACAAAGACGTGTTTCAGCGGATCGAAAAGGCGTTTCGTGAGGAAAAAGGGGTGGATCAAGTTGAATTTTCCTACAATATCTTTCCTGAACTCATCAAAAAATGGCAGGATGAAGGCAAAATGA
>CAZRYM010000146.1:0-5255 GCA_964604305.1 uncultured Thermotogaceae bacterium
CTTTATTAAGGCTGACCAAGAGAATCGAAGGCATTTGATATAAGGGTTGAGGAGCTCCTAAGAGAAATAAAGGGACAGGTACCTTGATTAAGGTTAAGCATGCATAACCACGTATCAAGGGCCCTGTCCCTTTGTTTCTCCTGTTGTGAAATTTTCTGATGGTACAGGTTGTTCGATACGTAAATCGAGCAACCTGTCCCATCTTATATAACCTTCAATTCCTTACCCACTTCTTCAAAGGCCTTGATTCCAAAGTCCAAATCCTTTTTTGAATGAGCTGCGCTGATCATAACCCGGATCCTTGCCTTTCCCTTTGGAACGGTGGGGAATCCGATGGACTGTGCAAAGACACCTTTTTCAAGTAGTTTTTGACTGAATTGTGATGCAACCGGTGCTTCGTATAGCATGACAGGTGTAATGGGTGTTTCAGATTCACCCGTATCGAAACCAAGTGCCTTCATCTCTTTTTTGAAATAATTACCGTTCTCCCACAATTTCTTGACCAACTCATCCGACGCCTTTAGTTTTCTCACGGACTCGATGGCTGCCATGGTATCAGCCGGGCTCAAAGAGCTGCTGAACAGGAATGGTCTTGCCTTTTGTTTGAGATAATCAATGAGTACCCTTTTCCCGGCAACAAAGCCACCTATGACACCAAATGCCTTGGAAAGTGTACCCACTTCTATGTCAACCTGATCGTGCAACCCGAAATGATCCACAATACCGCGTCCGTGACTTCCAAGAACACCTTCTCCATGGGCATCGTCAACCATCAAAATGGCATTATATTTTTTACAGACTTCCACGATTTCAGGCAATGGGGCCAAGTCACCGTCCATGCTGAAAACACCGTCCGTGATGACTAATTTCTTCACAGCGCCGTCTCTGTCTGCCTCTTTTAACTTTTCGTCCAAATCCGCAACATCTTTGTGCTTCCACACGTATCGCTTGGATTTTGTGAGTCTTACTGCATCAATGATACTGGCATGGTTGAGTTCATCGGACAGAATGGCGTCTTCTTTACCCATGACTGCAGGTACAATAGCCTGATTTGCCAGAAAACCGGATTGAATCATAATGGTGGCTTCAACGTTCTTGAACTCGGCCAGATCTCTTTCAAGCTGTGTATGAAGGCTCATGGTTCCTGCAATCGTTCTGACTGCTCCCGGTCCAACTCCCCAATGTTTGATGGCTTCGATTGATTTCTCCACCATATCCGGATCGTTAGCAAGACCAAGATAATTGTTTGAAGACAAGTTCAAAACTTCTTTACCATTGATTTTAAGCCAAGCTCCCTGGGGGCCTTCCAAGGTCCTGATATTGGTGTAAAGCCCTTTTTCCTTTAGTTCTTCCAACTCTTTTTTGAATTCCTTCCATTGATACATTTTCTTCCATCTCCCTTTAATGTAGATTTCTATGGTCTTTTTGTTTGTTCATATCACATCTGTCAGTATAATCATCTTTTTTTTCTGAGGATCCGAAAAGGCTGTCAGATTTTCATATTTGTATATCGTTATCTCCTTTGTGGTGATACGAGATAATGCCGACTTCAAATACTTTCCATAAAAGGACAGCTCATACACTTCATTCGATTTCTCACCCGCTTGAGATTCAAAAGGTTCTATTTCTTCAACACAGGAATAATAAAAGGACTCTGATTTCAGTTCAAATTTGATTTGTCCTGATGTTAAAGTCATCTTTATAGGCAGATTGGGAGAGATCCTCTCCGCCTTGGTAACGCTTTTCTTTAAAACATCTCTGTTTATTTGATGTACGGGTTTAAAACGTGTATAGAGATCGATCAGCTTTAGAACCCTTTCGCCTTCTTTGGTTTCCAAATTTCTGGAACATATGGAAGTGAGATTCCCACTGGTTTGAAAACCTATTCTTTCTTGTGATGAAGATTCTCCAAGGCGAAAATCCCTGGTTTTTAAAAGTCCCAATGCCTTAATCAAATGCCGAATACTCTGATACGGAACAGCTGCTTCAATATTTTTACAGGGGATTGTTGTGTTGTATAGAGAAAAAACTTTGTCGTAAACGGTTAATAAATATAAAATGCCATCAAATACGAAAAAATAACAATCGTCGTTTTCAGGCATATGGACCGTAGAAAAGTCAAGACCTGAAAGGAATTCGTTTGTTTGAAAGTCTCCTAATATGCTGAAAATGCTTTGTTCGGGTATGTTTTTCATAGAGGCGTTATTTACCGATAAAACCTCCATATTCTGCTTGACTTGAATACCCTCTCTTTTCAGTTTAAATTCTATCAGTTCACCTTCCCTGTCTTCTGTAAATAACTTTAAAGTTTTAATTGACAGGGCATAAGAACCTGAAAACTCCTCAACCTTCTGATTCATTTTAAAAACAGACTCTAAACAACCATCAGAAGCGTAGAGTTTTAACCCGTCTTTGTAAAAAAAATGCAAAATCTTTCTGTTCCTTTCAGAACCGGTTAACTTATTACAAAATTCCAATACCTTACTAAATTTCGTCGAATTTATTGAGAATTCCGGCAACTTCACCAATCCTTTTTTTATCAAGTTTTTTCAAGTTGATCCAATTCCCTGACGGGGTCAACAATAAAGGTCTTGAAGTTGTCATACAAACGAAACCCCGGTGGAGAGCCCTTTGGTTTTTTTACATATTTAAGTCTTGTGTAATCAACAGGAACCTTTGTGCTTATTCCCCCTTTTGAAAATCTTGCAGCCAGTTTGGCAGCCATCACCATTACCTCTTGGGGAACTTCCCTTCCGGCAGAGTTGATAATCACATGAGAGCCGGGGATCTTTTGTGCGTGAAACCAGAATTCCTCCCTGGAATAGGCATGGCAGATCCGATCGTTTTGTTTGTTATTTTTCCCGACTACAATTTCAAAGCCTTTAAATTCAAACCGTCTTGGAGAACTTTCCTTAATCTTTTGTCCCTTCCCCTTTTTTGTCGCTTTGGCTTTTGGCAGTAATCCGTTATCCCTCATCTCGGATCGAATGTCTTCCAACTCTTCGTGAATCTCAGCGTTTTCCACTGCCACGTAAACTCCTTCAAGATAAAAGACTCGTCTATCCAATTTTCGGATTCTTTTTTCCACAACGCCCTTTCGACGCTTCAGCTTTGCAGCTCTTTTAAAAAGCCTTTGAGCGTTTGTTGCCAAGTTATATTTACGGTCTAATTCGATTCTGACTTCTTTACCTGTTTTCCAATCTGTGACATCAACAATTTCATAATTTTTCTTTGCATCAAATTTGTAAATATTTCCCATGATGAGCTCGGCGTTTTCCTGCATTTTTTGTGCTTTTGAAGATTCTTTGAGATCTTTTTCAAGATTATCAATGTTTGATTCCGTCTTTTTGATTTCTTTTTCGATAATCTTCAGTAACTGTCTTTTTTTCTCAGAAATTCTTGATTGCATCCTCACTTTACCGTTCACATATTCCAACGCCTGAGAAGGAGAGAATTTATTCACCTGATAATCCATTTCAAGAGCATTTAGTAAAGGCATGGGCGAGATAAGGGTACGTTCTTCTTCATTTTCATAGACATAAAGTGTTCCTTCATTCAACTCGCCGGAGATGGTTATCATAATCTCGTGAAGTGCCAGGATATGTTCATCATTTAATTGGGATAATTCCACGTTTTTTTTCAGATCAAGGCGATATAAAATTTCTTCAAGATTTTGTCTTCCCATCCCCTGAAATTGTCTTTGGAGGAATTTTCCAATCTTTGTACTTCTATCAGTATGTTGAATTTGATGGAGAAGAAAATCAATTCCTTTTTTCTGATAGTCTGAAAGGGCTATTCCGTCTGCAGGATAAGGTGTGTAAGGAACGCCTGAAATGATGGAACGGGTTTCTGTAATGGTTTTTTTCCAAGCATCTATTATCATACCGGCTTCGTCGGTTAAGATCAAGTTGGAATTTCTTCCCATGATCTCAAAATAGACTCTATAGACAATCACATCTCCTATCTCATCACGTTTTGTTAATTCAAGAGCCATTATTCTGTCAGTCCCCATTTGTGTAACACTTTGAAGCCTGCCTCCGTTGAGATATTTTCTTAAAAGCATGATAAAACCTTCAGGATGCGAGGGACTGCTTTCTTTTTTAGTTGTCAGACAGCAATAACAATCAGACGATAATAGCGAACAAAACAATATGGCATGACTAAATTCAAAATAAAACCTTCCGGTCGAAGGCATTTGGACTTTTTTCAGATAGGTAGAATCCAAAACTTTTGAAAATTCGTTGATTAAGACCCTTAAAGTAATCCCGTCGACGTTCAATCATATTCCCCCAAAAGTAAATAATAGTAGCATTGCATTCTTGTTTCCACCGATATTATACCATCAAAAAACCCGACATAAAGTCGGGTTTTCGGAAGGTGTTTTGTTGTTTGTGTTGTTTATAAAAGGGTATTGTAATCTGTTCTATAATATTCCGGTTGCGAATCCCAGAACTTTTCAATCACATCATTTACCACTTTGTCGTCCAATTGCTCATTCTCCATCACATAACATCTAACATCTGTCGAATCATTATTATATTCACATCTAACGCCATTCTTTTCGTCTATCACATATATTGATTTTTCTTGTAAGATATCTCCAATGTGTTTTTTAGTTTTCATAATCATTATACCTCCTGATTATTATAATTATATAACTTCTATATATGAGACGATAATATAGAACTTTTATTTCATAGCGACTTCAAAAATCAAACACCTAAGCGTTTTTTCAGAGCCTCCTGAAGCACACCGGAGAAGTTTAAATGTTCCTTTTCAGCCAGCTCATTGAGCCAGTAAGGAATGGAGAGTGTTTTTTTAACGGCCTTTTTGGGTCGATACTTTTTCATATCCGTTATAACCACTGCCATTTGTTCCGTTTTCTTTAAAGCTTCCATTTCCATATCATCTGAAAGAGCTTTCTTTCCTCTTTCCTGCAAAGTGGCTATGTATAAACCTAATGCCTCTTGGGCGTTTTCATACGCTTCTACAAAAGAATCCCCACCGGAAAAACAACCATCCAACGAAGGAAAACGGACACCATAATAACCATTTTCACCTTTTTCAAATATAGCTCTGTAATAGACCTTCATTTTATCCCCCCTTTTAGATATACATAATAACACGTAAAACACGTATTTATAAAAAAGTCCCCAAACAAACAGGCACCATATAATAAAAACCCGTATACTTTGTTTAATTAGGGTCTGCTGAAAAACTCAGAACCCTCATTAATATAGTTTTACAGCGTGTTT
>CAZRYM010000147.1:0-5249 GCA_964604305.1 uncultured Thermotogaceae bacterium
GAGCCGGAAAGTACTCATTATAACCACGGCTTCCGTATTGCCAGGACTCGAAAATAGTGGCTGATAAATAACTCAGAGAAGGAAAGGGACAGTTCTGATCGCAAAAAAACAGAAGGCAAATGTTCATCATTTTCCTTCTGTTTTTTATAGTTTCTGTTGTAATCTGTGTTTTTCTCTAAAACAGTATAATACCCACGCTTTGAAAAATTTGTGAGAAAAGCCCGATGTATTTGTCGTATTTTTCTACAGGGGCATACGATACCAGAAAGATGTACTTCCCGGATAAGCTCCAATAATCACTGATCTGGTAGATACTCGATTTGTACCATTCATTGTCTGTATCATCGTAAACATTCACCACGGCATGATCAACATTCAATCCGGAAAGGGTTGTTTGTTCTCTTTTAATCATATTTTGATTCAAATGAGGATCATCAAGCATTTGCCCCGTCGTGAGGTAGATCGAAAAGGAAATGAAACTGCCTTCATCATCGATCAACCATACCTGACAAAAACCATCAGCCAGTTCATCATCGTATAAATACCAATCGGACGGATAATTGAACACAACGTTTTCAATGGCTGCCTCATTGGTCAATGGGATTATTTCAGCGCTTGTTTCAGGAAGTGTAGGAGGTGTTGATTCTGAGAACGTAAATTCCGATTGTCCCAATAGTCTATCATTTGCTGTAGCCTTGATTAACCAATCCCCGCTTTTTGTTCCAGGGGCCATATCGGAAAGATCAAGAATCCCCCAACAACGATACTCTTCCCAGAAATCATAGCCTTTTTCGTCGGGAGGGGGGATTATTTGTGTCTGTGAAAGTTGCTCTTGTCCGGATAGGTGTACCCATTCCCAGGTGATTTCAAGGCCTTCATAAACGTTGACTAATCTCATGAATACGGCTATTTTTTCCGTATCATTGTCAAAAATCGCTGTTCTGCTTTGAGGGTTTCCTTGTACGATCTCTTCACAAGTGAAAAAATCGCTAACCTGTAGATTTTCTCCAAAAAGCGTCCCTGTCAAAACACCAGCCAACATCATCAAAAGGCCAATCAGCCTACCAGTTGTCAACTCTGTCCACCTCCTCACCATCTTTTTTGTACCAGATGGTTACTGCGTTGTGATAATCCAGAGTCTTGTACCGAACACCGTTATCTTTGTAATAATTCCAAACCCCGGAAGGTTCTCCGTTTGTGTAGTTACCGGTTTGACTCAGTTTACCGGTTTCATAATAACTTTTGAATGGGCCGTGTAATTTTCCTTTTTTGTAAACCCCTTCAAATTTCTTTTTTCCGTCTTCATACCATTCTTGCCATTTCCCGGTTTTTTCTCCCCCATCCAATTTTCCCTGCATTTCTTTTCTTCCGTTGTCGTAATACCAGACACCGCTTCCCTGGGGGAGGCCGTCAAGATAATTGATCGATGAATGGGGAATGCCATCTTCATACCAAAACTCCCACAACCCGTCTCTTTCGTGGTTATCGTTGTAGGACCCCTCAGCCAACTTGTTTCCATTATCATGCCAAGTGTTCCGGCGCCCAGACGCATAATCACCCTTCTGCCAACCTTTTTCCTCCTTTTTAGTTCTTTCCTTATCCTAATAGGTCTCGTAAGGCCCCTGCATGTCCCAATTGGAATCCACATAATATATTTTTCTTGCATCAACAACCTTTTTGAGTTTTGACAGATTTACACCACAATCACTTCCCGTGCCCATATTTTCTATCTTGACGGAGACTTCCTTTTCCCCGAGGATTTTTGATTCGTCTGCTGGGTCTTGGACTTGAATGATCAGGGTATGATCCCCAAAGCCTTGAAAGGACTGATTGATTGTTATTTCTACTCTGTTGTTCGTGACAGTCAGTTCCTCCTGATTCTTTTTTCCGGGTTCATGACTGTCATACCAAACGAGTTTAACTCTTTCATATCTCGTTGGGATGGTGTCTATTATTATTTCGATGTCATGTTCAAGGGTGCCGCCTTTTTCATCTATTTTTTCAGGATCAGTGGTTATATCAACTTCTCCAGTCTGAAGCTCAAGTTTCATGGCCTGCTGATTTTTCGAATCGGTATTCGATACGATAACAATCAAAAGGTCTCCGGGAGATACATCAATATCTACACTTTCAAAGAAAGCGTTTATCTCCCCGACTTTCAGGTGATAATATTCATCACTCTTCTTCCCGTCTTTGAGAAGAAAAACGTCCGCACTGACCATTTTTGAGGAGGATGAAACCTTGTTTATCTTCAATTTTTCTTTCTTTGTCCCCTGTATCTTCACTGCCCAAACTTTTGATGTATAGCCGTCTTCCAAATCAAAATCGGCTTCTATTTTTTGGGTTATATTTTGTTGGTACACGTCTTTTTTGTTGGCTACCTTATAGTATGGATCATGAGATGAAATGGGACTTTCAGTACTTAAACAGAAAAAGGCCGCATAATCTCTGTATAGATCATCAAAATTGTCCGAGTTGTAAGTTTGATTGTACATAAAATAATCCCTTAACGCGTCAAACACGGGTTCGTTCATGTCCTTGTGCTTGAACAGGTATTGGTATAACTCTACAACATTTGCCCCTTCCCGGTCAAAATGATCAATCAGATAAGCCCGGTCATATTCAAGATCCTCGATCAGGCCATCCGGCGACCCCAGATAATCCAGGGAATATTCAAGACCTTTGGCATAGGGATCGAGTCCCGATGCCTTGGCTCCCATCATTTTTAAATCCGGCCAGGCAATATTGCAGGCAGCCCAATCGGCAGAACTTTCAAGCCACCATTGATGTGCGATTCCCGTAACTTGATGCATTTCAAGCTTGGAATAATGGACATTTTGAAAGACGTGAAACAGTTCGTGGGCTGAGGCGAATTTTAGCATATCTACAGTGCTGACAAGGGATGTGTTGATGTGTATTCTCTTATATACCTTTTCATAAGCCCCCCTTGCTCCGGTCAGCTTGACATATGTTGAATCCACCTTGACAATGATGGGGGTGGCCGGTTTTTCAAATTTTTCCCCATACTTTTCATATGCTGCCTCCAGAAAATCTCCCAGTTCCTTAATGTATAAGGGAATGCTCACAGGCTCAAGTCTTATCGTTTCTCCCGCGACCGTTGTCTTAATGCCTTCCATATCCGGAAAATTCTCCGATGGTATTCCGGCCGGTACATCTCCCCCCTTTTTAATCCAAGCGGAGTCTTTGATCGCGTTGTTCCTGTCAATCTTATTTTTTTGGTATAAGATGATGAAGTGATTTGTCTGTAATGCATCAAAAAAGACGTATTCATGAACTGCGAGACTTATCTCAATACTTGTGGCAAGATGGGCCAAAACTATCCACTCAAAAAGCGTCAGGTGATCCGTCTTTGTGATAATAACGCCCTTGTGAGGGTCTATCTCACTGGGAAGATAGACCCATTGGTCATTTTCTTCATCCCATCTTCTTGCAATGATCTGCTGTTCGGGCGTGTAAGCAGGGTTTAACTGAGTTTCATCGTAAGGAACTTCGATCGTCAGGGGGTCCGAAAAGTTGCTTTGGGATCCCAAGGAAATCTCATAGCTTGCCAGTTTGAGAAACTCAAAATCTTCGTCAATCAAAGTCTTTTGAACATCAGGCGCATCTACCCTTAGTTCTTTTGAGGCTTGAAGCGTTCCTCCGGGAATGGTAATTTTGAGTCCGTTTTCAAATGACAATGTTTGAGGTTGAGAAGAGGGCTGGATGGTGGCCGTTTTCCTATCCGGTTTTGAAACAACCACTGTTTTATCTTCTTTATAGCCGCCCGTACCTTGTCCAAAAAATGCTGCCTTCAGCTGTGAGGATCCCGGTATTTCTCCTTCGATCCGACTCATTCCCATGGATTGGGAGTGGGCATTCCAGGACCAGCTTGAAGGATCAGAATCATAGATAGAATAACGTCCCGCTTCCAGGATAATATTGGGTTCTACCACCCAATAAGCATTTGGAACGCCCCCCTGTCCAGGTTCCCCGTATGCCTGCCAGGGCCCGTGCATCTGTCCGCTCGGGTCTATCAACGCAATTTGTCCGGGATAGGCTCCTTGTGAATAATTCCAATGATAATGAGTGATCTTTGTAATCTTGGTTTTTTGCTCTAATTGAACCGTTAATGTCTCATATGGAAAGGAATTTACCGCATAAATGTTGAAATTGTCAAAAAGAACCTCACCAAAAAGGACGATGCCAAGTAACACAAAGACAATCGTTAAAGCTGTTTTTCTCATCTTAACCACCACCTCTTCATCAATTGGGAAACCTCTTACCCGCAGGATGCTGATATTTACTTTTCTATGATGCATTATCCATCTTTTAAAGATCTAACCTGAACAATCAAAGAAAAAAAGAAAATCATCTCTTTATTGCGTGGTCAGAATGAGTTTATACGGGATGGTACTTCCCCTGGCATCTCCGTTATTGGCGACTTCTATGTAATACCAACCGGGTTCTTTTATTGATTGAGTGAAATTGAGTGCTTTACCGAAATCACTGGCTCTTTGCCAGTTCAAGAATGTACTGTTATTAGCCGTCATGATTCTGGCGGACATTCTCATCAGGATGTTGGCCTGGATATCCACACTCAAATCACATGGGTTGTTTATCCTGAACTTGTAATAATCCCGGTCTCCCTTTCGGAATATCGTGGCGTTGATTGGGACGTTCAATCCTATTTCAGTTGCTTGGGCAAAGGAGTCGTTGGGTTCGTAAGGATCGTTGGAAGGTGTCAGGGTCAAATCAATTTTATAATCCTTCAAACTGGCGTAATTGTCTCCATATTGATGCACTTCAATCAAATACGTAACAGCAATGACTTCTCGGGACAATTCGACCTCGCTGGAAGCTTCCTCTGCGGTTACCCAATTTTGAAAAGTAGAGTTTTCCGAGGTGATCATTCTGATACTGGGTCTTACCAACGGATCTTTTGATGAGACCTTGATATCTAAATCACCCGGTTTGTCAACGTCAATGCGATAATAATCCCGGTCACCCTTCGGGAAAAGATAAGCCGATGTGGTTTGGCCGATGGGAATGGTTTTTGCCTCTTTGAATCGATTATTGGGTTCATACACATCTCTGACGGGAATAAATTCCGTCTTCAAGAGATAGGTCAGCAAGGAGGGCCTGTTGTCGCCATGTTGGTTCATTTCCAAATATACCGTTTCTGGTGAAGCAAAATCATATGAAAATTCTGCTATTTCCCCTACATCATCAGCAACAACCCAATTACGCAA
>CAZRYM010000148.1:0-5247 GCA_964604305.1 uncultured Thermotogaceae bacterium
TCCTGGACCCCGTCAGCGAAAAAACCATAGGTGAACTTTATGAGGAACTTGAAAAGGACACATGTAAAAAGGTGGCATCATTATAACCATATAAAAAAGGAGTAGAAACACATGATTAGAGTCAGATTTGCACCCAGTCCCACCGGTCATTTACATGTGGGAGGCGTAAGAACGGCCCTCTTTAACTGGTTGTTTGCAAAAAAAGAGAAGGGAACTTTTGTTCTAAGAATAGAAGACACAGATAAAAAACGCTCAACGGAGGAGTTCGAGCGTCAGATTCTCCAATCTCTATCTTGGTGTGGCTTAGATTGGGATGAAGGTCCAGAAAAAGGTGGCCCATACGGACCCTATCGGCAATCGGAGCGAATCGAAGCCGGTCTTTATCATGACCCGTTAAAACAATTGATAGAAAACAAGGCGGCTTATTATGTCCTTTACGATAAAGATGATCCCACAAAAGAACTATCGAAATCCTATACATATCCTCAAAAGGATATAGAGGACGGATATCCCGTCACGGTAAAATTTCGCGTTCCTCAGGGAAAGACCCGATTCAAGGACCTCCTTAAAGGGGACATGGAATTTGACAACGAAAACTACGATGATTTTATCATCGTCAAATCAGACGGAACGCCTCTCTATAATTTCGTTGTGGTGGTAGATGATCACGAAATGAAGATCTCTCATGTCTTCAGAGGTGAAGACCACATCACCAATACACCAAAACAAGTGATGATCTACGAGGCTCTTGGATGGGAAGTTCCCACCTTTATGCATATTCCACTTTTGTTGGGACCTGACAGAAGTCCTTTGAGTAAACGTCACGGTGGCACCTCGGTGGAATTCTTCAGAAAAGAGGGGTATATGACCTCCGGTCTCATGAATTATCTGGCATTGCTGGGCTGGACGGTGAAAGAAGAAATTTTCAACCCCTTCGAAAAGGTTGATTCCTTTGCCATTTCTTCCATCACCAACAAATCGGTCATTTTCGACTACAAAAAGCTCGAATGGGTGAACGGTAAGCACCTGCGGGAAAAAGACCTTGATGAATTGATTAAGGAATGGATGGATTGGCTGACTTACATGAGCGATGACGATTATTACAGAGAATTTCTGGAAGGCATAAATTTGATTGATTCTGAGTATCTCAGAGACACGGTGAGAATATGCCGTGAGAAGATCAATACCTTTAAGCAATTGTGTGAGTTCAGTGAACCGTTTTACAAAGATGATTTTGAATACGATGGGCCATTAATTCAGAAATTCCTATCCAAGGACAGTGCTTCAAAAATCCTGAAAGCGGCATACGATGCCTTTTCAGTGTTGGAAGACGAGGATTATACCGATGAACGGGTTGAAGCGGTTGTTCGCTCTTTACCTGAAATCACAGGAGAGGGGAACAAACGCATCTTTCAGACTCTTCGTGGCGCCCTGACGGGCCGGCTCATAACTCCCGGTTTGTTTGAAACCATTGCGGTTTTCAGAAAAAAGAGGACACTTGAAAGGCTCCAAAGAACGGTGAAACAACAATGGGATTCGTGAACCTTATTCCCAAGGAAATTTGGTGACCCGGCGGATGACTATAAACAATGAATTCGATTACATCGTCAAAGCCCAACAATATCAACAATATCCCCTTGATTGGAACGGCTTATTTGGCAACGATCATCCAATAACGGTGGAGATTGGGTTTGGAAATGGTGAATACACACTGGAAATGGCACGCCGTTACAGTAATAGAAATTTTGTGGGGTTTGAAACCTCCCAAAGTTCCGTTTCTAAAACGCTTCGACGCATGTTTAAAGAAGGCCTGAAAAATGTAAGAATTGTCATGACAGATGGCCGGTTTGGCTTGAGAAATCTTTTTAACGATGAAAGTGTTGATTGTGTTATCCTGAACTTCCCTACACCTTGGAGTAAGGGCAGGCATTTTAGAAGACGAGTGGCCGTTCCTGATTTTTTCAGAACACTTCAAATGATTCTGGCACCAAAGGGTCGGTTGGAACTGGCAACGGATGTCCTCAATTATGCCGTGGACGTTTTCAAGATGGCAAAAAATATGGATTTTAATCCCGAAGAAATTGTCATTAACGGTTCACGGGAAATTATGACCCGTTTTGAACACAAATGGAGAAAATATGAACGCAATATCCATACCTTGACCGTTCAAAAAGGTAACTATGAGGAATGCGACAGACTTCTTGAAAGGAGTGTTGTAATGCCCCATCAGAAGGTTCCTGTAAAAGATGCTTCAACCAAAAACCTGTATAACGGATTGAACATGAGTCAAAAAAGTATAACTGAAAAAGAGATTTGTGTTTTTAAGGCCATTTACGAGGGAAAAAATAAAGATGCCTTTCTGATTAAAACCATTGCTATTGATTTGTACGACCAGGGAGAAGGCGAATTAGAGCAGCATTATTTCATCGATGTATATCAAAACTCCGGACAATGGATGATCAAATTAGACACAATCAGCAGGCCGTTTATTACCCCCTCCGTAAAATTCTCCATACGGTCATTATCTGAAATCTTAAAAAACCATTAAGGTGATTTTTTGTTTGAAAAAAGCGAAAATCTTGAAGTTCAACAATACTTAAATTATGAGGAAATGATTGAAAAAAGCGAAATCTGGTTTTGGATCGTTAATTCCCTGGGAAATTTTGTATGGTCTTCAAATGGTGTTTCACAAATTTTGGGATTTACTCCCCAGGAAATTGTAAGTAAAAACCTTGTTGATATCATCCCCGAACGTGAGAAAAAACGTGTCTTTGGATTTTACGAATACACATCCTCGCAATTAAAAGAATATAAAGATTTTGAAATGGTTTACCTGAGTAAAATCGCCACAGAAAAATACTGCCTGGTTTCTGGAACTCCTGTTTTTACAAGTAACGGGGAATTTTACGGTTATCGTGGAAACACAAGGGATATCACCGATCGTGTGGAAAAAAATTGGCGCCTGGAAGAAAGTAAACGTATGTGGGACAGAACTCAAAAAGCGGCAAAGATTGGGAACTGGGAAAACAACATCTTGACAGATACGGTCCTATATTCCGATGAAATGTTTAGAATATTTGAACTTGAAAAACCTGCAGGGCCTCATTGCAATACTCCTTTTATGAACAGGGTACATCCTGAAGATCGTCAAAAGATCATTATGGCTGATTTAAATATGCAAAAAAAAGCTGGAAATACTGAGTTGGAATTTCGTGTCTGTTTTCCGGATGGAAGGATAAAGTATTGCAAGGAATTTTTACAAAGCCTGGAAGATGATTTTGGAAAAGTTGTTATGCTTACGGGAACGCTTCAAGACATTACAGAAATTAAAAAAACTCATCTGGAATTGAATCAAAAGATTAAATTTGAACATTATCTGGGTAAAATTGCAGAAAGATTCGTAAAGGTTGAAGACCCTGAAATTGCTATACAAAAAGTTTTAAAAGACATCGCTTTGTTAAATGATGCAGACAGGGCTTACATCTTTGAATTTGACTGGGACAAAGAACAAATGTCTAATACCTACGAATGGTGTTCCAAAAATACAGAGCCGCAAATTGAAAAATTACAAGAAATACCCGTTCAGGTGGCTCCCTACTGGCTCGAAAAATTCTACAAAAACAGATGTGTCATCATTAAAGATACTTCAAAGATTCCTGATAACCGAAAGGAAGAACGTGAGTTGGTCCTGAAACAGGCCATCAGATCCCTTCTGGCATGCCCCCTTTACTGTAATGATTCTTTATGGGGATTTTTTGGATTGGACAATACACACTCTATCAATCATTGGGGTCAAGAGACTTTGGCGATTATTAAAGTTTTCACACAAATCTTTCAAAACTATATGGAAAAAAGATTTGCGGATCAAAAGATAAAAGACCTGTTAAATAAACTTCAGATTTTGAACTCAAATCTGGAAAAAACGGTTAAGATTAGAACTGACGAGTTAAATGAGTCCCTGGAAGAGATTAAAAAAACGCAGGCTCACTTCGAATTGGCTCTTAAAGTCAGCGAAATCGGTTTGTGGGTGTGGGATTTTAACAACGACCCGGTTCCAGAATCCTTCGCTTTTAGCAAGTATTTTAAAAACGTTTTTAAACCTACAGAGAAAAGGTTCGATTTTGATGAAAACAGCCTCATTAGATGGGAAGCCTCTGTGCATCCTGAACACTGGGATTACGTTTTTAGTGAAAAGACCAAATATTTGGAAGGCATTACAGATGACTATTCTGTTGATTATAAGATATGGCTGGACAAGTATGACGATTGGCGTTGGATCAATTCCACCGGGGTAATCATCGATTGGGACAAAAACGGATCTCCAACTCTGATGGTGGGAACTTTTAAAGATATTACAACGAGAAAAGAAACTGAGCTTATGCTTAAAAACGCCAAAAATTCTGCTGAGAGAAAGGTTAAAAGCAAAACCGAATTTCTTTCCAATCTTAATCACGAACTGAGAACTCCACTTACCATCATTTTAGGAAATTCGGAAAGCCTTATCTACTCGGATGTAGACAAGGAATTGAAACCGTTTTTAAAAACCATCAACAGAGCTGCACTCCAATTGCTGGAGCTCATAGAGGAAATTGTGGATATTTCAAAAATTGACGAGGGAAAAGTGAAGCCGTCTATGGAAATTGTTGATTCAGAGGACTTTTTTACTCAAATCTATGAGTATCACAAAAGCCTTGCCCAAGACAAGGCGATAGATTTCATCTACAAAATGGATTCTAATTTTCCTGAAACCATTAAAACCGATCCCAAGTTGATAAAAAAGATTTGCAACAACCTCATTGGAAACGCCATAAAATTCACAAAAAAGGGTTATGTGAAGTTTAATGTCACTACTGATAAAACCAAACAGCTCTGTAAGATAATTGTTGAGGATTCTGGTATTGGTATTCCCAAAGAAAAGCAAAAGATGATCTTTGAACGATTCAGTCAGGCCGATTCATCATCAAAAAGGCGTTATGGTGGAACAGGACTTGGCTTATCCATTGCAAAAAGCGCTGCGGATATTCTCAATGCCAAAATTGAAGTTATAAGTAAAATCAATCTGGGAAGTACGTTCACCCTTAGTTTTGACCTCAATCAGATGTAACCTTGGCTATTAACTCCTTTAATACCCTTTCAGCATCCTCATGTTCAACCTGACACGTTCCGGCTGCTGCATGTCCCCCGCCACCGTATTGAAGCATCAGTTCACCAATATTGGTTTTTGATGTCCTGTTGAGGATAGATTTA
>CAZRYM010000149.1:0-5232 GCA_964604305.1 uncultured Thermotogaceae bacterium
GATCTGTAAATAGATTCATAAGTCTCCTTTCTGTTTGTTAGTTTCAGAAACTAACTATAGATTAGCACTAAATACCAATAATTTCAAGCGTTAATTTCTACCCTAAGAAGCAAATATATTACTTTATTCTTGATTATTGTCTGTTTGCTTACAAATCCTTCAATTATCGTCCACCTGATCTTGTTTGCAATTTATAAAAATATGCACTATAATGGGATTCGGGATTTATTTTAAATGTTTTTTATTTTATTAAAGTAGGCGATGATGAGCACTCAACTGTTGGAAATCAACTCTGTAAGTACTTTTTCGGGTAATACCGTGAACTTGAAAAATGTCAGTATTTCTCTTGCTCCATCTGAGGTCCACGCGTTAATTGGAGAAAGAGGAGTGGGCAAAGGCCTTATTGTCGATGTTCTTTTAGGTACTGAAAAACAGTTCGACGGGAATATTATATTTAATGATAAGAATATTACTTACAAGGTAGGCGATATCAGCAAAACTGAGATCAATTTTTTAATCAAGGAACCCATGCTTGCCGACGGATTGAGAGTTTATGAAAACTTTTTCCTGATAAAAGACAATAACAGGAATTTCTTTCAAACAATCAACCATTTACGCCTAAAAAAGCAAGTGAAAGAAACCTTTGATCAGCTAAACATTTCCATTGATATCAAAGCATATATCCACGAACTAACTGCTGAAGATAAAAAGGTTCTGGAAATCGCAAAACTTTATTTCTATCAACCGGATGTTGTGGTTATGTTTGAGCCCACAGAGAATTTGACTAAAAATTCCAAAGAAATCTTTTTTGATTTATTGAAAAAACTGAAACAAAACGGAACGGGGATTCTCTATGTCACTGATAAATGGGAAGAAGGGTTGCAAATCGCCGATAAAATCTCAATAATGTTTGAAGGAGAGATTGTTGGTACCCTACCCGCTGAAAAAGCAAAGAAAAACCCGGTTAAATTGCTTCAGCTGATGTCAGGATTTAATATTAACAGAAATATGGACAAAGACCTGAAAATAATCCAAGAGGAAAACGAAGAAGTGATTGACGCAATCTTCACCGCAACGGAATATTTGACTTCAAATTATGAATTGAATGATATTTTAAAGATGTTATGCAAGTATTCGTGCAAAATCATGAACTCCAAAGGTTGCAGTATCTATCTGATCGATGACAGTACACGAACCATTATGGACCATATTTCTTACTCTGAAGACGACTTTCAGATTTCTCAATTAAAACCTGAAACCATTATGGATATCATGAGAGAAAACACTTATTATTATAAAAACAACAAGGATAGTGACTTCCCGGGATTATTCAGAAGAAACACATCCAGCCAAACCATTCTCTGCTATCCTGTATTAATTCGGTCAAACAAAACAGCCTTGATTGAGGCTGCTTATGATGATATTTTTCTGCACAATGACAAGCAATTGCGTTATCTTAAAACATTGGCAAGACAAGCAGCCGTTGCTATTGATAACACAAGACTTCTTGGGAAATCTACCATGCTCCAGGAAACACATCATCGTATTAAAAATAATCTTCAAACGATTACATCTATCATAAGAATGCAAAAAAACAATTATAAAAAAAAGGGATATCACAATGTAGACCTTCTGCTGGATGACATTGTCTCAAGAATAAAAAGTATTGCCATTATTCATGATTTGTTAAGTCAGGACCCTGAGGGAAGAAGTATTGTCAATGTGAAAAAACTGATTAATGCCCTTTTGGCGTTTTATGTGCTGAACGGTAAACCTGAAATTGTTCTCTGTCTTCAGGATATTTTTATCCCTTATAATAAAACCACAAGTATTTCCCTGATTATCAACGAACTCATCAATAACTGTATCAAACATGCTTTTGATAATATTGAAAAGGGAAAAATATATATATCATGCCAAGAACTAGAGGATGTTTTTTATATATCCATAAAAGATAACGGAAAAGGATTACCCTCTGACTTCAGCATTCATGAACTGAAAAGTCTGGGACTTTTTTTGGTGAAATCAATCGTTATCAACGATTTTTCAGGAAGCTTTGACATCTATCAGGATAACGGAACAATGGCTTTGATTAAGATTCCTAAGGAAAAACTTCTTTTATCAAAAGCATAAACATTCACAAAAATGTTTGGAGGTTAATATGGAGCAGAAGTTAAAGATATTGATTGCAGAAGATGAATATATCGTTTTAATGGGACTAAAAGAGGTATTGGAAAATTTAGGATATTCTGTTATTGCAGAAGCCACTAACGGGAAGCAGGCGGTTGAATATGCCTTGGAATATCAGCCGGATTTGTTGATTATTGATATCAATATGCCTATTCTTGACGGAATTGAAGCTATTCGAAAAATTAACAAAAAAGTTAATATTCCGGCCATAATAACAACGGGATATAACGAAAAAGAACTGATCAAGCGAGCCAACGATGCAGGTGTTTTTTACTATTTGGTGAAACCGGTAGATGAAATTGAACTTAAACCCGCTATTGAAATTGTTATGAGTAGATTTGAAGAGTATTCAAAATTAAAAAATCAGCTGAAAGAAAAAGAAGATGCCTTGGAATCAAGAAAATTCATAGAACGGGCCAAGGGGATTCTCATGGAGAAAAATAACATTAAAGAAGCTGAAGCCATGAAATTGCTTCAGAAAATGAGCACAAGCCGCAACAAAAAAATGGTGGAAATTTCAAAAGATATTATTTCCGCTGATAAATTACTATCTTTGAATCAGGGAAACTAAAAAACAATTATTTTCTAACAAACATTAAAGTAATTGAAAGTATTTTGTATCTAATTACCAATAATCGACTTTAATGATCATTTATAAACGATAAACGGATTTGACTTCCAATCAACATTTGTTATAGGATCGATTGGACAATTAAATATCAAAACGGATCTATGGCAGATGCGTTTTTATGAATATGGTAAAGGTGCCTTTAAAAAAGGGCACCTTTTTTGTTTTTTTTAACAACAATTCATTTTTCATCATTTTATGAAATGACATTTTTCAAACAACTAAAAATCAAAAATAGGAGGTAAAAAGAATGAGCGTTTTTGAAGTAAAACTGGAAAGATTAAGCGAAGTCAGCATGAAAGATTTTAGTACATTCGGAAGGATCGTCGGAAGAGAAGAAGAAAAAGAAGAAGGTCAATATCCTCTTCATCCCATTGATGTAAAACCGGCTGTTGAAATGGATATCCTGAAAGGTTACTGGGATTTAATCCCCTATCTGGATGGTGCAGATAACCGCTTCTCGATGGGCATGTTGTTTGTTAAACCGAAACCCTTGGGGGAAATCCTCGATTGGACTGAAGTTCATTACGAAACTTATGAATATTTCTTCCCATTGGGCGGTAAGCAGATTATTTTTGTTCTTGCACCGGCATCAAAAGTACCGGAACCGGAGAAGACAAGGGCATTTATAATCGGACCCAACGAAGGTGTCCTTTTGAATAAAGGCACTTGGCATTACCCGCCATTTGCAGTTGATGGAGTAACCCCTTGTCTGATGCCCAGATACGGTAAGCTGGGAGAAGTTAGAAGTGATGTAACGGAAGCTTTCGGACAAAAATGGGATACACCCATCGGAAAAAGATATTTTAAAGATCAGCTTCATGCTTTAAAAACAGATTATTGCGGAGAAGGTTTCGGCGGGGAATATAAAGTAAAAATAATCTTATAAATCCAAAAACCCTTATCTACAAGGGAAATTACTAAGGAGGTTTTTTTAATGCAGAAATTCAAAGGTAAACTAGTTGTTGTTTTAATTTGTTTCTTGATCTTTAGTGTTGTAAGTGCTTTTTCAGCTGAGAAAATGGTATGTACGTATGCTCAGATGGCCAATGATTTCTTTTTGACATTTGACAAAGGAGCTCGTGAAGCGGTTGAAGCCCTTGGGAATGTATACGTAGCTGCATCAGATGACAGAAGTCCGGAAAGATTCCTTTCCCAGATTGAATCATTTGCCGCCTCAGGTGTTAGAATGATATTTGGATATTCTCCAACAATCGAATCTGTTATTCAGGCATCAAACATTGTCAACAGAGAAAAGGTTTATTATGCAAATATTCTTGAAATTGCCGACTGGTGGACACCTTTAGATGCCGGTCCATATTACGGACAATTTATCGGTCCCGATGCCTATGTTGATGGATATCTCGGTGGACTTGAAATGGGGCGTTTCCTTGATGGCGAAGGCGAAACCTGTATATTATGGGGATTCCCAGGTTCAAAAGCAGGAAACGACAGAGTCAGAGGATACAAAGCGGCTTTGATGGAAAATTTCCCCAATATCACTGTTATTGCTGAAGAATACGGTGACTTTGTCAGAGACAAGGGTTATTCCATTACAAAAGACTGGATTGCAAAATTCGGAGATAGAATTGATGGCGTATTTGGCGCAAACACCAGCATGAACGTCGGATCCGCGGTTGCATTTGAAGAAGCCGGATTGGATGCCGTACAGGTAACAACCGATGCAAATAAATCAAACATGAAAGACCTTCAAACGGGAAGACTGGATGCCGTATTTGGTATTTACGGTTTCTGGATGTCCGGTCGACAGGCCGTTACAGTATATGACTTAATGCACGGATGGAGACCAACTGTTCCTGAATCAATGATGTCCACCATGCAGGTTTGTATCACAGAAGCAAACGTTGACTGGTACATCGAAACCTTCTGCCAGGATGGACCATATGATTTTGACTGGAAAAAGATGTCCAGAACCCTCCATCCTGATGATTGGGATCCACAAGGCTTGTTAGTACCTATCTACCCGGATCGTTTCACAAATTGGATTTATTTAGACAAACCAAGAGGCTATGATATTCCAAATGAATACAAAGAATCATTGGAATCAGGCGAATATCAGGAAGTTTATGAGATGTACCTGGATCACTTTAATGCAGCGTGGGTTATTCCCCCTGTAGACAGTGCCCCTTATAACTACATCTTCGTAGCCAACAACCTGGAAGAACAGCTTAGAGCCGATATCGTTAAGAGAACAGAAAATGATGAATTAGTCCATGAAGTCATCGACGTTCCTTATCGCTTTGACATAAAGGGATTTGGAGAAGGACTGTAAGCACTAACTGATAACTAGGTGGGTTGTTCTGCCTGAAAAGGAGCACAACCTGCCTTTTAACAAGGGAGTGGCATTTTTGATTTCAACAATTCAAAAAACCAAAAAAACACGTTTAGAAATA
>CAZRYM010000150.1:0-5184 GCA_964604305.1 uncultured Thermotogaceae bacterium
ATCGTCAATTAGTGATGGCGGGTGAACTTGAGCAAGAAGAGATTCCAGCAAAAAGCCCCTGATTTTATAAAATGGTTCCACTGTAAAAAGGTCATTTTCGAATGTATAATCGGAAAATTCTGTTATCATCTCATTTAGTAAAAGGGGTGGAGGTGTTTGATGCTGCGTCAAACCCAAAGACAAAAAGAAAAGAAGCAGATAAAAAAGAGTTCACTAAAACAAGTTATGATATAATTTATTGTTTTACAATCATATTGTAACGAAAGTAAGCATGGTCAAACTTCACCATTAGTCTATTCTGTGGGATCAGCTTTTAGAGAAAGGTACGTAAGACATGAAAAAAGCAGATATGGAGATAGTCAAAAAAGTCTTTTGGGATTATCATATGGAAAATGATGAAATAGAAAAGAATCTCGAGGCATTGAATCAGGGGATTATTGCTGATCAGTGGTTTTTTCTAAGGATTTTGGAGAATTTCACTTGGCATTTTTTGATAAAACTGATTCCTCAAAAAATATTGCTGACTTTATTAACCGATGACGTGATTAGCAGGTTAAGATCAAAAAGAAGGAGAGAAGATCTTGCAAACACAAAAAGCCTATTACAAAGCCGTCCTTTACCCTTTCCAAGATGGGATCATATCCATGATGAACGAACTCGGCACGGACTTTTATCTAACCGGTGGTACGGCGTTAAGTAGAGCTTATTACAATCACAGATTTTCTGATGCTCTTGATTATTTTACCCATAACGATCCCGATTTTCTAAACCATGTAAAACTCTTTTTGAAGGCGCTTAATGATTTCGAACAATATGGCTTAGACTCGAAATTGGCTCCTCAAATGAATAAGGATTTTTCGCGTCTGTTTATTAAATCAACCCAAAAAAATGATGAAGTTGTTCTAAAAATAGATTTTGTAAATGATATTCCCATTCATTATGGGGAAATAATTGAAGATGAAATTTTAGGGAAACTGGATAGTGTTGAAAACATCCTCATTAATAAAATAACCGCTTTAACAAGATTTGAACCAAAGGATATCGCAGATATTTGGATGATTTCCAAGAATCAGTCCTTTAGCTGGGAAGATATTGTAACAAAAGCAAAAAACAAAGATGCAGGTGTCAATGAAGAACAAGCTGCCGGGATAATCCGGTCCTTTCCTTCAAAATTCATGAGTAAAATTATTTGGAATATTGAGGTCAATACAGTAACTTTTTTTAAGGAAATTGGTCAAATAGCACAAGAGTTAGCTCAAGGTATAGAAAACTCCTTGTGTTAACTGATTCAACCCATCACCAAAGAAGGCAGAAGTTATTGGTTAGTCCGGTTATTACAAACAGAGATCACGCCAAATCAATCCTCCGTATAAAGACAATGGAAATCACCAACCCTGAAAGACTAATAATAGCCAGCAAGAAACCAAACAATGCCATACCGATTGGTACCGTGATATCTTTGAACAGGATCAGAAGGGAGAAAAATCGTGACTGCATGGATTCTTTTACTTTGAGCTGTAGATAGCTCATGAGGGGAATGGAAACGATGCTGTTGAAAAAGCGATAGAAAAAAAGACTTGATTATCATGAAAGACTGCTTTATAATTATGTTACCACAAATTAAGCTTCAGGGAGGGTTTAAAAAAGTTTTGTAAACGCCTTTATCAGAGTTGTAGGGGAGGACCTATGTGTGGTTAGAGAGAACACTGACCTTGGAGTATTTTACCTGCGGTAAAAACTCCATCCGCCCGCCTTTGAAATAATGCTTGATTTTCCAATTATGTCTTTGAAAATGCCCTTTTTGCAGTGCAACCATTATATCGCAGAAATCAAGCAAGAGATTAACCCTTTATAAGCCATAACCCTGAAATCTTTCTGATTGACGAAGCCCTAACCACTATAGCTTTTTTGATCTCTCAAAAATCAGCCGCTCGGTCTCGATAATATTCACAACCCGAAAACCAAAAACTTCCAAAAAGGAAGGAGCTTAATGGTTTTATCCCGATAGGTGATTACATCTTCAACCTGTTCGGTAATCAAGATTCTTTGTTTTACATCTCCCGGAAATTCAACCAACCCCTTTAATTCCCTTTCCTTCAAATCGGGTTCTTCCAGATTGGAATAAGTACAGTTAATGGCGTATTTATCAGCGCCTCTTTGGCAAATAAAATCTACTTCAGTCTTTTCATCCATCCAATAGGATACTCTGAATCCTTGCCTTAATAATTCCAGATAACAATAGTTTTCGATCTCTCGCCCATAAACCTTGGTGAGGTTCTGTGTCACTGTCTTCTTTAATACCGGATCCATGGCATACATCTTTTTGGGTCGAATGCTTTTTTGTTTTTCTGAATTTGAATAATAAACCTAAAGTCCCGTCCATTTTATATCTATGCAGGACAATGAACCCCTAATGCTTCAAAGATAGCCTTTTGTTTCCCTGTAATTTCGCCAAAATGCGGCCGGCTTCCTGGGAGATGAAAAAGCTCAATAATATCCAATTCATCCAGCAACTGCTTCAAAGTATACTTGGCAAAGAGCTTCTTCTCATCCATCGCTTTTTTGATATAACACAGATAGATCAATGCCACAAACTGAAGAAACAACTTGCCTTCCAAACCCTCTTCGGAAGCCACGGATTCCCGACGCATGTTCAAGTGTTCTTTCAGATTCTCGAAAGCCTTTTCAATGAGATCTTTAGTCCTATAGATGTTCAAAGCCTCGACTGGGTCTTTGATCCGATTGGATATGAGTGCAAAGTAACCAAAGTTCTTTTCTGCCTGATCGATGGCAGCCTGTTTGGGTTCAATCTTAACCCCGCGGATGGGGGTAGACGTGACGTCGAAATACTTCCTGTACGATTTGTCATGTTCGGGTTTTCGCTTGTTGGTCCAGAGTTCTTCCTCTAATCGATCCAGTTTGTGATAAAAACGTTTGCGATCATCCGTTGCCTTTTGGTCGCAATAATAGTAATGCACATACAGCCTTCGCTTCTCATTGATCACTTCACCGGTTCGAGGCTTGATCTCTTGGTAAGGCCATTCCTGAAACAATCCCTTGGCAAACAATCCCAGCTGTGAAACATAGTTTTTCCTGGTCTTGAGTTCACTTCGGATAGCTTCAAGAGGTTGCTTGATAATCGACAAAGACAATTTCGCCCCAATCAGGAATTGATAATGCTTTTTGTACAACTGATGAATGTTTTCAGCACTGTAAAACCCACGGTCTAATACCAATTTCACTTTGTTCAGTTTCAAAAAATCAATATCCTTGAGGAGCTTGTCAATAAGTTTGACATCTGACAAATTCCCCGGAAGTTTTCGATAATACGCAGGTAAACCCGACTGTTCACCGAGCAATAGTGCCAAATTAATCTGGGGGAGTGCATCTCCATCTTTGTTCTTTCCGTATTTCACTTGTTTGATCAATTGGGAATAAGAGGAAATACTGGTGGTGTCAAACGCGAGAAATTCCGTTTCCAATCGACGTTCTGCTTGTAGCGTGAAAAATTTCATCTTATCGCCTTCGCTTATACGCGTCAAGAGTTCGCTAGAGCGTTGCGAAGAAATAGCTTTACCATAGGGATGTTTATGGGTGTGGTTCCATTTCTTGAAACGGTACAGGGGATTACTTTCCAAGATCAAATAATAGATCATGGATAACAGTTGCTCATGACAACCCGGAAAACTTTGTTTCATATCTTGGTTCACCCCGGTGATATCTCCAATTTGTTCCAGTAGATACACCGCACCATAGAATTGTCGAAGGCTTTTTTCAGTGGGAACTGGACCGGGGTGGCTATTCTTCTCGGCCTTTTCCAACTGTTGTTGCAATCGATACGTTTCGTTTGGAATAAATTTGCCGTTCACGTTTTTTCCGATATACACCCGTTTGTGTGCGCCTCGTTTTTTCTTTGAATCCCAATAAGCATGATCTTCAAATACATATTCGGTCCCGTTGATAACTTGCGTTCCTTTTCTCACACATAACACCTCCATAGATATATATTATATCTATTCTATGGAAATGTCAATACCCCTATCTCCCTTTTCTTAACCTTTTCAGCCTTTCATAGATATAATTTTTCGGGACTGCAGGTTAAAGGTTACACCGGCGGCAAGGCCTACCATGAGATCTATGAGCAGTAGTGAAACCCCCATTGGCGTGCTGAAATATTTGTTGAAAATTCTCGCCAGGATGTCCGTTCCTCCGGTGGAGGAATTTTGGGAGAATGTGATGGCCATTCCCACCGCGGATATGGCAACTCCGAAAAAGACGGTGAGAAAAAGATCATGTCCGGTATAAGTTGGGATGGGCATGATGCGGTCAAAGAAGTCGATGAGAAAGTTTAACAGGAAGGTACAGTAAATGCTTCTGAGACCGAATTCCTTTCCGATCACGAAAAAAGAAACTAAAAAAAGAATTCCGTTGATGATGTATAACAAAATCCCGATGGGGACGTTTGTGAATGAGCTCATAACAATGGCGATACCACTTGCGCCCCCGCAGGCGATGTTATGGGGGATTAGGAATGACACCAGGCCTACAGCTGTTAGGACAGCTCCTATTGTTGATAAAAAGTACTCCTTGAAGATTTTTTTGAACATGTCATCACCTCCTGAAAGACGTGAGATTGTTTTTAATCTTTTGCCCGAGGGGACAGGGACGCTGATACAGTGTCAAAAAGTACATTGACCTAGAAGTATTTTCCTACGGAAAAACTTCACTTTAGTGTGGAAAATTCCTTAATCAAGGGACCAGTCCCCTCTACCTCTCGAATGTCGTGAGATTATAGCATGGAATATTTTATTATTGTAGGGGCAACGCTAGTGTGGCCAAAAACAACCAACACCTGTAGGGGCAACCCTCGTGGTTGCCCATTAAGGATATGAAACAACGGAAAAAACAAAACAAAACCTCCAGGTACCCACCAGGGGCACCCCTACACATAATACGAAATACGAAAACCACCGAAAATACAGGGGCAACGCTCGTGTGGCCAAATAAAACTTTGGCCTTAGGAGTTTTGCAAAAGACAAAACTCCAGTTGCCCAGAAAATACTCCACGCTTTAAAATAAATGGTGTATAATAACAAAAAGAAGTTTCAAATTAATTGGTGGTGAACAAAACAGATGAACGAAAACCTTTCTTATTTTATCCGGCCGGAGTTAATCGACCCGCAG
>CAZRYM010000151.1:0-5082 GCA_964604305.1 uncultured Thermotogaceae bacterium
AATGTCGATACTTTTTCCCATAATCCCTACCTTTTCTCCAATTATGACACAATTTTGGGGATAATCAACGGTCATTGTCAATAAACTTCGAAAATCAGCCAAAATCAAATTTGACTCATTTTTCATTTTGATTTAATATCAATATGAAATAGGGAAACGTTTCCACATGGATACGTTTCCATGTGATCCAAAAACTCTAATAAAGAGGTATACACGAATGAAAAAACCCACGATAAAAGATGTTGCAAAGAAAGCAAACCTTGGAATGGGAACCATATCCAGGGTGCTGAATAATACCGGGTATGTTTCGAAAAAAACCAGAAAACGCGTGATGAAAGCGATAGAAGAATTGAATTATAGTCCGGATCCCACAGCGAGAGGCTTGGTTTCCGGTACAACAAACATGATTTCGATTGTTGTTCCAATGGTACGAACAGAGTTTTATGATCGCATGTTGAATGCCATTGATGAAATCGTTTCTGAAAAATCATACGATACGGTGATTTTTCCACTGCTTTCCAAAAAAAGACTTGAACGCTTTTCAGACAGTAATGCATTTTTATATCGAACGGATGGGATTGTTATGGCTTCCATGCCGGTGCATAAGCTGTTTAAAGACGGGATCATCCCCACTGACCGAAATGTCGTTCTGGTGGATATGTATTCCGAAAGATATGATTGTGCTTACGTTGAAAATGACGATATCGGTGAAACAGCAGCGGAAGTTTTACTGGAGCACACGGATAATTTAAAGGTTTTGACATTTATCGAACCCAACAACATTTTTACAACTAATGTCTTTTCAAAAAGACTTAACGGTTTTATTAATAAGGTGAAAGATTCAGGTGTCTCTTTCAATGAAGAGGAAGTCTATCATACAGAGATTGACCTCCACTCAGCTTTCAACAATTCGATAAAACTATTAAAGCAGACCAAAGATTTTCCTGTGGGGATATTTACCACTTGTGATTTATTCGGATATGGTTTAACGGTTGCAGCAAAAAACCTTAATTTGGAAGTAGGAAAAGATGTCTTCATTATTGGGGTTGATGATCAAATTTGGTCAAAAGATATCGGACTAACCACGCTCAAACAGCCGGTGGAGGAAATGAGTCAATTTGCAGCTGAGATTTTGCTTAATAAAATAAATAAAACAGAAGGCTATCAGGAGATAGTGAGGAAGAAATTTGAATCCGTTTTAATCAAACGGGATTCTGCTTAATGGAGGTGCTTTATGAAAAAGGGTGTAGTGTTGTTGTTATTCATCAGCTTGATAACCGTTTTGAGTTTTGCGGCAGTCAATATTGAATTCTGGCATTATTGGGATGGTGCGAATGGTGATAAACTCGAAGAATTGGTTGAAACGTTTAATGAAGCTCATCCGGATATAACGATCGAACCGATTTTTATTCCGGGCTCTTCAATCGTAACAAAGATTCAAACCGCAGCATTATCCGGACGAACACCGGCTTTTGCGATATCGGATATCATAAAAATATCATTAATCGCGGAAACGGGTCAACTGGTTGATCTCAAACCATTCATCGCAAAAGACGACTATAACATTGATGACTTTTATGAAGAATTGCTGGTATACGGACAAAGAGGGAATCAGCTTGTCAGTCTACCGGTCAGTTCAAGCAATCTGGGACTGTTCTGGAATAAAAAGCTCTTCAAAGAAGCCGGACTGGATCCGGAAAAGCCCCCAAAAACTTGGGAAGAATTAGTCGCATACAGCGAACAAATCAAAGAAAAAACAGGCAAAATGGGTTATGAACTCTTCACTCAGGGAGGAGAAGGAACCACCTGGCAATGGCAAGTCTTCCTCTGGGGAGCCGGTGGCGAATTCTTGGATCCTGACATGGACTACCAAAAGGCTGCATTTAATAGCGAAGCAGGGAGAAAAGCACTTCAATTCTGGTATGATTTGATTCATGACTATGAAGTCAGTTCCATCTCTCCTTGGGGTTTGTTTGGCAGAGGAGAAGCCGCCATGGTGATGGATGGCTCCTGGATGGTCCAGTTCTTCCCGATGCAAGTGAACTTTGAATTGGGCGCAGCTGTATTCCCCCATCCTGAAGATGGCGTACCGGCAACCAACATGGGTGGAGAGCAGATATTTGTCTTCAACAAGTCGGAAGAAGAACAACAAGCTGCTTGGGATTTCATTAAATGGTTTACCAGTAAGGATATTCAAATCGAATGGGATAAAGCGACCGGATTCATACCGGTTAAGAAATCCGTTGCAAATGATGATGGCTATGTGGCCTACATCAAAAATACCCGAAGACTACTCCTGCCGTTTGTAGAATCCGGGAAATATGCGAATGCCAGACCGCCGATAAAGGAATATCCTGAAATATCAGACGTTTTCTCCAAGGAAATATTAAAAGCGCTACATGATCGTATGACCGTGGGAGAAGCTTTGGAAAGTGCAGAAACATTAGTCAACGATATTTTAAAATAGCGAGGACAAAATGTGCGTAATTTAACCTCTAAAAGTGGGAGTTTAACTCCCGCTTTTTTTAGAAAAGAGCAAACCATAGCCTTTTTATTATTGTTTCCTTCCCTTTTAATATTGGGAGTCTTTAAACTTTATCCAGCCTTCTATTCCATTGTGCTGTCTTTTTTTGAATGGAACGGGTTCTCTCCCGATGTTCCTTTTGTCGGTATCGAGAATTATAAAACACTTTTTACCAATGGAGTATTTTATAATTCCCTGCTTGTTACCATCATTTATTCAGTCGTTGTCACATTTGGCTCACTGATAATCGGGTTACTGGTCGCGGTTGCATTGGACAGGGATATTAAAGGGAAGACCCTTTACAGAATTCTATATTTTTTACCGGTAGTTACTCCAACCGTTGCTTCAGGAGTGGTTTGGAGATACTTGTTTGATCCCACACAAGGCATTATTAACACCATGCTCTCATACATCAATATTCAAGGGCCTGCTTGGTTAAACGATTCTGCCTGGGCTTTGTTCTCCGTTTCAATTGTGGGAATTTGGAAACGCATTGGATTTTGCATGATCATTTATCTGGCCGCACTTCAAGGCGTTTCTGCGAATTTGTATGAAGCAGCAAGAATGGACGGGGCCACTGAATTCAATATTCTTAAATCAATTAAAATACCTTTATTGTCTCCGGCTACACTTTTTTTAACCATCACCGGTTTTATTGATTCGTTCAGAATCTTTGACCTGGTATATGTAATGACGAATGGCGGTCCTGTTGATGAAACGGATGTCTTGGGGTTACTGCTTTACAGAAATGGCTTTGAATACTTCAAATTGGGGTATGCTTCCTCCATAGCTGTAGGTATATTCGGGATTTTGTTGATCCTTTCTTTCGTCCAATGGAAATTTACCCGGGGTGGTGAGGCTTATTAGAAAAGAATCGATTACGAGAAGAATCACACGACATATTTTTTTGAGTGTTGGCGCCTTTATTTCAATATTACCCTTTTTATGGTTAATCACAACCTCCTTGAAACCGCCAAATACCCTTTATTCAGCGCCGTTACTTTTCCCAACTCATTTTCATATCGAAAATTACATCGAAGCCTTTCAAGCGGCTCCGTTTGCAAGATATTCCTTAAACAGCTTCTTAATGTCAGCTGGAATTGTCCTCACACAAACCTTGTTTTCCGCTTTTGCAGGCTATGCTTTTGCCCGAATCAAATTCAAATTCAGTAATATATTGTTTTTCATCCTTTTAGGCACCATGATGATTTCCAACTATGCCATTGTGATCCCCAATTTCTTGACGGTCAATGCATTGGGCTGGTATGATACCTTTGCAGCACTGATTATTCCAAGGGCAGCCAGCGTTTTTGCCATTTTTCTCTTTCGCCAATTCTTTTTATCGCTGCCAAAAGAGATTGAAGATGCGGCAAAAATAGATGGTTGTGGCAAGATCAGGATCTTTTTTCAGATAGCCTTGCCCTTGTCGAAGCCGGTCATCGTTACAAGTGCGCTGTTTTCTTTTCTGTTTGCCTGGAACGACTTCCTATGGCCGTTAATCGTCACGGATTCGCCACAGATGCGCACCATACAACTGGGCCTTTCCGTATTTCAGGGCCGATACGGGGTCAGATGGACATTGTTGTCTGCAGCAACCGTTTTATCCATCTTGCCGTCAATTGTTGCCTTTTTGATCGCACAAAAATACTTTATTAAAGGCATCGCCGGAACGGGGTTGAAAGGATAGCTTATGGAAGACTTAATCATTTATCAGATCTTTCCCGATCGCTTTTACAAAAGTGGCAAGAACGACTACTATAAAAATTTAAGACCATGGGATCAAAAACCTTCCCGATCAAGCTTTTTTGGAGGAAATTTGAAAGGCATCATTGAAAAACTGGATTATTTGGAAGATTTGGGAATTAACGCATTATACCTCACACCCCTATTCAAATCACCCAGCACCCACAAATACGACACAGAAGATTATTTCCAAATCGATCCGGGTTTTGGGAGTTTGGATGATTTTGAGCACTTGTTGAAATGCGCTCATGAAAAAGGAATCAAAATCTTTTTGGACGGTGTATTTAACCATACCGGCATTCGTTTCTTCGCTTTTAAAGACATTCGCCAAAAAGGTGAACAATCTGCATATTACAACTGGTACAAGGTCCATCAAACACCACTTACATTACAGCCTAAACCAAGTTACGAAGATGCCGGCATCTACTATATCCCAAAACTCAATCATGATTTTCCCGAAGTGGTTGATTACTTAAAAAAGATCATCCGATACTGGACAAATAAGGGAATAGACGGCTGGCGATTCGATATGCCCTGGTGCATGCCGCCTAAAGTCGTTAATGCCCTGATTAAAGAAGGCAAAAACATCAACCATTCGATAACCGTTATCGGGGAAACCTGGGAACAACCCGAGAAATTACTGAAAAATTACCATTTTGACGGCACCATGGACTATATCGTCAGAAACAGCGTGATCAACTTACTCAATCAAAAAATCTCCCTTAAAGAATTTCAACAGACATTTGACTACAAAACAAACCAACCAAAATCACAAAACTGGAACATGCTTGGAAGCCACGACACCAAAAGAATAC
>CAZRYM010000152.1:0-4978 GCA_964604305.1 uncultured Thermotogaceae bacterium
CCGACCAGTTCCCGTTCGGGACAGTTGTTGTAGGTCTGCATAATATGCATCAGGCTTCCGATAACGAGCAATTGGATCGTAAAACGGCTATGTGTGAACTCAACGTCAATTTAACCGGAAGCAGAGACTCCGGACAAGCTGTCTTTACGTTTGATCCTGTAACAGAAGAGACCAGTACGTTATTTGAAGTTCCCCTTTCACACGGCACTGTGATTGATATCCTGCCGGATGTCTTTAATGATTACGAAACGGTTCAATTTATCATTTTAACGGTTAAAAACGAGACGGAATACTGGGTCAATATTTATAGCCAGGCCGGTGAAAGGCTGCACGCCTTCAAAACCCATGATTTGAATGATTTGGAACAAACAAGCGGAGAGACAATCTTCTACAAGGTTGTCATGGCAAGCGATTGGCCGGATGGCAAACTTTACATCATCCACAGTGAATTCCCGGGCGTTCAAGTCTGGGCACCTGAAGAATAATTTTTATACTCGGATATTTGATTCTGAATAATCCCTCTTCTCATGAGAAGGGGGATTTTTTTGTACAATCATCGACCGAGACAAGATACTGCTCTAATCAAAAATGCTATAATGAACACAGCTAACACATTCCGGTATAGACTAGGGTACGATGATGAAAGACAATTCACCAAAAAGACGTTTCCTTATAAAAGTTATTTTAATCGTTATAGGCTCTCTGACTCTTGGGTTGGGGTTGTTGGGGGTTGCCGTTCCTATATTGCCCACAACACCTTTCCTGCTTGTCAGTGCGGCCTGCTATGCAAACAGTTCGGAGAAGATGCACACCTTTCTTTTGAAAAGTAAGGTATATAAAAACACTGTTGAGAAATTTTTACAACAAGGTGGTATGAGCTTAAAGGCTAAACTCACCATCACTATTCCCGTAGGGATTTTATTAACGGTTTTGTTTTTTATTTTTGAAAGTCCGGTTGTGAAAATCATTATTTTCGCTTTGTTCGTGGCGAAAGTAATTACTTTTATTTTAATTCCCACAATTGAGGAGTGAATACCCCTTTCCCATGACGAAGGAAACATCCACCGTCCGTCTCTGTAAAAAATCAAATATTATTTATAAATATCCAAAAGCAATTTGGTTAGATATTCGGCTGAATCAATGATGTCTTGTTTGCTGACGTACTCGTTGGCTGAGTGGATGTTGCCGCCTCCGGGTCCAAAGACCAGTGTTGGAATCTTTGTTCTGACGCCAAAGAGGTTGAAGTCGCCGATGCTGGTTGAGATGAATCTGCATTTGTTGGTTTTCACTCCGGGATTATAAGCCTCGATAATGTTGAAGAGACTATCAAAGTATTTGTTGTCTTTCGAAAGATAAGGTCTGTATTCTACATCTTCCGACGGGGAGTATTTTCTTTCAACCCGAACCTTTGTTTTTAAATGAAGTGATTTGATTATCCGCCTGATTTCCTTTTCCACCGAAGAAGGCTTTTCATTGATTCCCAATTGACGGTTGATGGTTACTTTGCAAAATCCCGGTACGGTAAAGGATTCGTCTCCCCCTTCAATATTCAACACCACATAGTCACCACGTCCTGTTTTGATGTCCGAAAAGCGGTTGAAACTAATGAGTTCCGTTATAACTCGGGATGCATCGTGCAGTGCATTAAGGCCTCTTTTGGGATGGGAGGCGTGTGATTCCAGGCCGTAGAATTGGATCTCAAATTTTTCTCGGCCTTCTGCGCCAACCACTACAACGGGAAATTTGGGATTTTTGACTATTTTTTCATGAGTCAGGCAATAATTGTCTTTTGTCAGTTCCGGAGAAGGTTCCGTCACGATGATCAGGTCGTAATCGTCAAAACCGTATTGTTTCAAGAGTTCATCGGTCCCGATGGAATGAGGGGATTCCTCTCCATAAACAAGAGAGAGAAATAGCTCTCCGTTGAGTTCCTTATTCCTTTTGGCAATGGCTTCAAAAACCTGTACGGCAACAGCACAACCGGCTTTCATGTCAGCAGCTCCCAATCCGTATATCTTGCCGTCATTCTCGTATGCCCCGTACTTGTCGTATATCCATTCCCCTTTGGTTCCCACGGTATCCAGATGACCGTTAAGCAGTATCTTTGGCCCGTTACCATTACCTAATTTAGCTACTACGTTGAAAAACCCTTCTCTGTTTTCGATTGAATAGGTACCACTATCGCCCTTTTCGGGGTTGTAGCCTTTTTTATTAAGATAATCAAAAGCATATTGGTAAACTTTATCATCATCCCAGATGGAGCTTGGATATTTGATGAAGGCCTTTGTCAATTCTACGACGTTTTTTTCTTCTTCTTTGGTTAGAATTCGTTCCATGATTTCACTCCTTAATTATTTGCGATTCAAAAATAAAAAAGACCACTCTTTTGAATATTTTGATATTTCTTTTAGAAACATACTTACGATAATTGGCCCCGCCTGTTTGCTTTGAAAATGGGCTGAATATTTACATAAACCGGCATAGGTGCCACTTGTGGGTACCCTTGTTCTGCGTTTTATCCCACATAAGGTCAACCGTTAGGGTCGACACTACAAGTGTTTTGGGAGGCAAGCCCCAAGTAAGTTTTGGATTTCTCTGCTTTATTCACACCTTAAAAATCACACAAGTCTGATATAGCTCCTGCAACTTCAAGTTGTCCAATTCCAGAGTCTCAACTTCTTTTGTCTTCCAGCCAAAGGCGTCTGTAAATTTGGAAAGAGGATCAATGGGGAAATCACATTTTTCATTTTTATAATGCATGGGAACAACTACTTTTGGTTTGATAAGCTCGATCACCTTTATCGCCTCGTTGGCGTCTATAGTGTAAGTTCCTCCTACGGGTATCATGAGCAAATCCGTGTCTGAGAGTTTCTGAACGGTATCCGGATTAAGGAGATGTCCCAAATCTCCCAAATGTGTAATGGTAATCCCTTCAGAAATGATCTGAAAGATAATATTTTCTCCTCTTTTTTTTCCCATATCTTTGTCATGATAGGATTTGTAACCTTTTATCATCAGATCGTCAAATGCGTGCTCTCCTGCGGTTTTTACGATTGCGGGATCCCCAAGAACACGATCATGTGCGTTATGGTCGTGATGCTGGTGACTCTCGGTAATAATCTGTATTGGAACAGGATCAAAATTATAGGATACCGAATCATCGTATGGATCTGTTAAGACGTTAAAGGTAGTTTTGATTTCAAAACAAGAATGTCCCAACCATCTGATTTCCATTTTAAACACCCCTTTTTTAATTTTTTTCTATTTATTATTATACAGAGTTTTTCGATATATCTCAAATAAAGTAACCGTAAAGAAAAAGCTTTTTATTCGAGAAACTCCAAAAATTCGATATTACAGATGCATTTACTCTGAAGGTTGAATTCATCGATTACTTCATTTATTTTTTGAGCCAGATAGGCTCTTTCATGATTATCCACTTCAAAAGTGAGTTCTGTTATTCTTGATGGAAATTTGTACTCCATTCTGATAAATTTTCTAATCATTGTCGGTCTCCTTATTCGTGTCGTTCTGACGGGATAGGTTCGTTGTGAAAGTTCGATTTATAATACACGGTTAAACGGGAAAATTCAACCTGTGGTTGTAAATTGTTTATTAACGATTCAACTATTGGTGGTATAATAGGACGGAAAGGTGTGAAAAAAATCATGAATGAATTCGGGATAAAACTGAGAGAATTAAGGGAAAAACGTAAAGACAGCCAGGCACATATTGCGAAGTTGCTTGGGGTTACACCGCAAATGGTCTCAAAATTGGAAATGGGAAAGTCTAAGCCTTCCATGGATGTCTTAAAAGCACTGGCCCTTTATTTCAGCGTAAGCGTGGAATACTTTCTGGGACTTGAAAATAAAACGATGACTAACGACAAAACTGAATACTGGCCCCTTCTGGGGGAAATTGCCGCAGGCAGGCCAATCTTTGCCCAGGAAAACATCATCGACTACATTCCGCGAATCCCGGGAATACCCGGAGATTTTTGCCTGATCACAAAAGGCCAGAGTATGGAACCGATCATCATGGATAAATCCATTGTCATTGTTCAAAAGGAAAAAGTTTTAAAGCGGGGAGCTGTAGGCGTATTCATTGTTGAAAATAACAATTGTGTTGTCAAGCGATTTTTCCCCGATACTTTTGGTGTGGTTCTCCAAAGTGAAAACGTCAATTATGAGCCCCTTGTAATCAGTAAAAAAATATGGGATGCAGAATGTATGGTCTTGGGACGGGTCACCAAGGTCCTGCTTGATGTTGTGTAATGACTGTTTTCCTTTATGGTATACTATTCACTGAGTATGTGAAAAATAACACAGGAGGTGCAACATGTATCTTGAAATTTATGATGTAATAGCACGCGAAGTATTGGATTCAAGGGGAAACCCGACAGTTGAAGTGGAAGTTTATCTTGAAGATGACACCATGGGAACGGCCATCGTTCCTTCCGGAGCTTCCACAGGACAGTTTGAAGCGCTTGAAATGAGAGACAAAGACGACAGATATATGGGAAAAGGTGTTCAAAGAGCGGTCAAAAACGTCAACGATATCATCGCGCCGAAGTTGATCGGTCTGAACGTCTTCGACCAGACCTTTATTGACAAAGTCATGCTGGATTTGGATGGCACGGATAACAAGGACAAACTGGGTGCAAACGCCATTCTCGGTGTTTCCATGGCCGTATCCAGAGCCGCCGCTTCCGCATTGGACCTTCCCCTTTACAAGTATTTGGGCGGTGCAAATGCCAAGACCATACCTGTTCCCATGATGAACATCATCAACGGTGGACAACACGCAGATAACAGTTTGGATATCCAGGAATTCATGATCATGCCTGCCGGTTTCTGTTGCTTCAAAGAAGCCCTTAGAGCCGGTGCAGAGATATTCCACAACCTGAAATCCATATTGAAGGCTGAAGGCCACATCACATCCGTTGGAGACGAAGGCGGATTCGCACCAAACTTGGGTT
>CAZRYM010000153.1:0-4859 GCA_964604305.1 uncultured Thermotogaceae bacterium
TATGAAAAAAAGGGTATCAGAACAAATTTACGAGCTGAATAAAAGAAGGACGTTATACCTGATGTATGAACACGAAGAACCTTTGTCAAGGCCTGATATTGCCAAGAGACTTAAAATCAGTCTTCCCGCAGTCTCAAACATAATGGAAGTATTGGTTACAGACGGGCTTGTTGCAGATGTTGGTATTGAAGATACATCACGTGGAAGAAAACCTGCGCTTTATAGTATTAATAAGAATGCCTTTCATACCATTGGCATTAAAATTGCATTTAATAGGGGAAATGCGGTTCTTCTAAATGCCTCCGGAGAAATCATCAACAAAATTGATTATCAATTTAAAAAAGAAATTTCATTTGAAAATTTAATCAATATCATAACTGAACAATGCCAACAATTATTGGAAGAAGCAAATGAAAATGCTGATTCACTGATGGGAATCAGTATTGCTTTTCCCGCTCCGCTTTCACTTGACAACAAACTGATTAGAAGCAGATTTTACGGTTGGAAAGATATTGATTTACCCGAAAAGCTCAAAATAGAAGGGGTAAAAATCCCGTTGACTTGGGAAAACGACGCAAACGTACTAGCTTTGGGTTATTCAAGGTTTCTAAAACAGCCGAATCTCCTTGCAGCTGTTTTAGATATTGGGATTGGGGTAGGAATCACAATGAACGGGAGAATGTTTAAAGGCCCAAATGGTCAGGCTGGTGAAATTGGTCAGACACTTGTTTCAAATAACTATCCCCTTGAAGTCTTGCTGATAGAGAAAACCCTTGTGGCGTTTTCAAAGGAATTTTTGAAGCATGAATTACATGACAGAATAAAGATACTGGATGAAATGGAGAAAGCGAAAGATACTGAAAAAATTCAGGAAATATACAGAAGGGCTTCACGAAAACTGGGGGAAGTATTATCAGTTGCAGCTATAACCCTTGATACAGACATTATCGTACTTTCAGGAAGCCTTGTCGTGCATTGCCCGACACTTGTTCATCAGGTGGCGGAACAAATCAATCATTTTTCAAGTTTTAAGAAAGAAGTGCTGGTACTAAATACTGATTGTAATCCAACAGCACTTGGCGGGCATCGACTGATCGTTGAAAAAACGTTTAATCTCGAAGAAATCTGATGAGGTGGATGATTTGGACAGAGTAATCATTGATGAAAGCAGAGGGAATGTTCATTATAAGGTTTGTCGTAAGGAATCAGGCACATCGTTTACCGATTATGCCATTTACCGAACTTCTTCAAAGGCCCTTCTGACTCCCTTTTTCTCACATTTAAGTGATGATTCATTTGACGATATCTATGAGTTGGGAAAATATTATTTTCTCAGAAGTGAGAAATGTTTTTCCGGCTTCGCTTTTCTGGATTCAAGAAAACTCCAAGAATTCCCGGTACCCAATACCTTTGAAGAAACCGGAACCTTTCTGAATCCTGTAGCCGCAATGACTCATGTACTCAACAAACTTTCTGAAGAGGATCGGATCAGACTCAATGCCAATGGTTTTACTTCAAAAGGGAAAGAATGTGAATTAACCAGTTTTCTAAATAACTGGCTTGAAAAGGGGTATATAAAGGCTGATCCAAGAAACAACGAAACCGTTATTTTTAAGTTTGTTCATCCCTTTTTAGGTAACATTTCAAACGAATCTCATAAAAACAGGATGATAGTGAATGCCAATTTCTTTGTGCTTGAGACGACGGACATGTCTTCACCTTATTCCATGGTGGGGCAGCCTTTTGGCGCATTAATCGGCAACGGTAAAGTGATGTTACCCCCACTTTTCAGAAGAGAGACACTTTTAAGGCATAAAGATGGCAGAACGGAGGTTCGTGCAACGGATGTTTCAGATGTTCAGGTTGTAATCGGAAATGACACTTATAAAGATGGGGTTAACGCCAGATTTTTTAGAAGACCTGATTTTGAAAGGACACCAGCCTGCAAGGGTACAGATCTTATCATTGTGAATCATGAGATGTTGGCCTTTAAATACGGAGGAAATTCTCAGATTCCGGATGCGGGATTTGTTGTACAGATCCACTCAAATAAAGTGCCTTGTGATAAAAGTGTCCAATATTTCTTTGACGATTCAGTTGATTTTGCTGTTCAGGTCGGTCCTTCGCTAATAATTGATGGAGAACCAGCAAAAACAATCAGAGGAGAGTTTCATGCACTTAAAAAAGAAAACCAAACCGACGTTAGTTTCCCTCCCAATGTGTTTGAAACTGAATGGAATGATTCAAAAGCAGCAAGGATGGCCATCGGTTTTACTGAAGATGAATTGGTTCTATTGTGGGTGGCAGGTTGCAATACAGGAGAATATATTGAAGGATATGACAGTTTGGGATTTACTTTCAATGAAATGGCAGAACAGTTGCTCGCTGAAGGAGTGAAAAATGCAGTGAGCCTTGATGGAGGTGGTTCATCACAATTACTCAATGGAAAAGCAAAGGTATTAAAACTGGCAGACAGAAGAGGATTAAGGGGACATGAATTTGAACGGCCAACTCCGGTTGGTATAAAAATCACATTTTAAGGAGAGGTTAGTATGAAGAAATTAATGTTGGTAACATCCATTTTTCTCGTTCTTGTTTCAATAATAGCCGCTGAAACAGTTCTCGAATATTGGATTTGGGATCCAGATCTCAAAGACAGAACGTTGGGCATGATTGAAAAGTTTGAAGCGGAAAATCCGGATATCAAAGTGAATCTGACCGTTATGGAACCATCCGACTATTGGACAAAACTCAGACTCATGGCAATGACAAAGAGATTGCCTGATGTGTTCAACCTGAGTTCCGGTTATATTGAAGAATGGTCATCCAAAGGATTCCTTCTTCCTCTGGACGAATACATCGAAAATTCACTGGATCAAGACAGTTTTTACATGAATCTCTTTGAAGCTGAAAAACAACTTGCAAATAGTGACAGTTATTATGCAGTTCCGTTTGCGCTTGTCACAACCGTCTTATTCTTTAACAAAGACATGTTCGACGCAGCAGGTCTTGAGTATCCCAATTCCAAATGGAGATGGGAAGACTTCCTTGAAGCAGCCAAGAAACTCACCCTTGACAAAGATAGTGACGGCAAGATTGATCAGTGGGGTTTTTGGCTTTATGGTAGATATGCCCACATTGAATCATGGGTATTCAGAAATGATGGAAAACTGATTGACAGAGAAGCGATGCGTTTTGCTCCGGACAAAAACGCAGTGGATACCTTGGAATTCCTCACAGATCTCGTAACAGAATACGAAGTGGCTCCAGAACCAAAGGAAATGGCCGGTGTCAGACAGCAGGATGTATTCCCAAGACAGATTGCAGCTATGTGGGTGGATGGTTCATGGAACATTGATAACAACCGAATCATTGCCGGCGATGAATTCAACTGGGGAATTGCCGAAGTTCCTATGGGCCCCGCAGGAAAGACAGACAGCGCTTATGGTTGGCCGGATTTTGTTGCCATTTCAAAGACGACAAATGCACCGGAAGCAGCATGGAAATTCGCCAAATTTGCTGGTGGAGAAGGACTCACCCTGGATATGTACATGCCTGGAAAAATTCCTTCCTACAAATCATTGGCAGAATCAGAAGCCTTCTATACATCGGATGAACAGCCTGAAGAGATGAAACTGTTGCTTGAGATTGCTGCAAAAGAGATGAAAAGCTCATTTACAATGAGTTGGGGAGAATGGCGAGGATACGGAGCCGCAGAAGGGTCCGGACTCAACAGTGTTCTCGATTCAATCCTTAATGGAGACATGACGTTTGAAGAAGGGCTTGAAAAAATGAACACAAGCATCAACAAGATTTTGGAAAAGATTTACGAATAAACGGTTATTCATAGGGGGTGGGCATTGTCTCATCCCCATCTTTAGGGGGTGAAGAGTATGAAAAGAAGTCAATTCAGCTGGTATCAACCCTGGCATCCATGGGTATTTCTGATACCAACTCTGATCGGGCTGTTTCTTTTCAGACTGGGGCCTATGGTCGCTTCTTTCGTTATCAGCTTTACAGAGTGGGATATCCTGACTGAACCGGATTGGATCGGCATCACTAACTATATTGAATTGTTTGAAGATCCGGATTTTCTGTATATTCTCTCAAACACCTTTGTTTTTTCTCTTGTGTATGTGGTTGGTGTTATGTTCTTTGGACTTTTGCTGGCAGTGCTTGTCAACTCAAAAATAAAGGGAATTACATTTTTCAGATCGGCCTATTTTGTACCGGTTGTTACCTCTTCGGTTGCTGTAGGCCTTGTATGGAACTGGTTGCTGAGTCCCAATTACGGCCTCATTAATGCCATGTTGGAGCGTGTATTTAATGCAACGCCTCCCTCATGGCTGGGGGATAAAAACATCGTGTTGATTGTGGTGGCAATGGTACAAGTCTGGAAGATGGCGGGCTATTACATGATCCTTTTTCTTGCCGGATTGCAGGAAATACCAAACATGTATTATGAAGCCGCAAGAATAGATGGGGCAAGCAAACTCCAGAGTTTTAAGAAGATAACATTACCCCTGCTTACACCCACAACGTTCTTTGTGTTTACAATAGCCATTATCAATTCTTTTAAGAGCTTTGAAATCATATATACAATGACCCAGGGAGGACCATCCAATGCAACCAATACCCTGGTTTATTCCATCTATCTAAACGGGTTCCTGTTTTATAAAACAGGCTATGCATCAGCAATGGCATATGTCCTTCTTTCAATTGTTGCCATAATAACCTATATTAACTTCATCCTGAAAAAGCGATGGGTTAAATACCAGTATTGAAGGTGATGGTATGATCATACTAAAAAAGACGATTATCTATATAATGCTTATCATCATAGCAATCATAGCGATTTT
>CAZRYM010000154.1:0-4856 GCA_964604305.1 uncultured Thermotogaceae bacterium
AAAAAACGTCCAAATGAAACCGGAAATAGATACATCAACCGGGTTTGGAGCTTCTGGGCAAAACTATGGCAGATGATAAACCGTTTCGATTTCATTCGTTTCGCCAATCCTGTGCCGACTTTTTCAGGATCAGCCATGAAGTCATCCGGAACCGGTAATGGAGCTGAGGAATTTGTCTTTGTCAAAGGGGGATGCAGGATGTGAAAGGTAATTCCTGAATCTTTATACTCAATATTCATGCATTTCACAAGCCCTTCCAGTGCCCCCTTGCTGGAAGCATAAGGAGAAATATTGACAAATCCCATGATGCCAACCCCGGAACTGGTTATAAACACCTTTCCTTTGATTTTCATAATTGGCAGAACTGCCTTTAAAAAATGTATAGCCCCGAAATAATTGACATCTAACACGTCATGAAATGTCTTAAGCTTTGTATTTTCAAAAGAGTCAAAAGTACATTTACAGGCATTATGAATGGCGTAGTCAAAGCCTCCCAGACCGTTCAAGGCAGAAATAACCTTATCATTGACTTCATCCTCTTTACTAATATCACACCGATAGGCATAAAGCTCCTTCGGGTACTCTTTCTGTAATAGGCCTAAGTGGTCCGTTTCTATATCCAGAACGGCAACTTTGTGTCCTTGTTTAAGTAGTTCTTTTATCATATAAAATCCAATTCCGGAGTTTGCACCTGTGATGATTATTCTGTTCATATTTTCTCCCTTCAGCTCCAAGAGGCAACTTCAATGCAACTTTAAATGAAAAGTCTTAAAGAAAAAACTCCCCATTTTCATCCTTAAGAAAAGGCTCTACTTTAACCACAGCATCAAGATTGATTGGGCCATAGACATGGGGATACTTTTCACCTAATTGATACAGATCTTCATAAACAACTTTTGACATTAACTTTGTTTCATCAATATATAAAAGTAAAACATCTTCTTCGTCTTTATAGAGTGTATCTGCAACTTTACAGACTTGATTCTCATTGGAACAATGAATAAATCCCTCTTCTTCCAAGGATTTGCTTTTATAGATTCCTGATTGTTTGGCCGATTGCCAATCTTGTTTTCTTATAATATGCAGTATCACAAAATCCTCCATTATTTTAGGATTCACCTTCAACGAGCTATGTCAGTTTATAAAGAATGGTATTACATCGTCAACATTAAAAATCCCGAAAAAGCGGCGTTGCTTGGAGAAAGGGAGGGGGTGACATGTTTTTTCATCTCATTGATGGCATCCCGATATTTGACAAAGAAATCGTAACTGGGTTTGGGTTTGTAAGTGAGTCCGTCAAGATTGTATTTGTTAATGATGCCTTTTACGGTTGTGGGTTTGTAAAGCAAATCCGAATTCGGGTAGTAATAGCATCTGAAGACGGTCATCAGGGTCCATTTGGCCAGTTTGTAATATGACAGAAGCTCAAGCAATGTGTTAAAGCCTTTTTCCTCATTACCATGGATCAATTCTTTGATGGCATGGACCAGTAGCTTTTTTTGTTCATCACTCATGGCTTTTACGCCATCTCTGAATTTGGGTTTTTCAAATACAGATACCATGGATGAGCGGCTGACCAGCTTAATGATGTTTTCAGTAGCAGTTGACAAATCCTCCAGGGCTTCTTTGCTTAAGGTTTTATGGGCCAGTTCCACCATTTGATTCATTCGGTGCTTTTTCCCCATCTTGATCATTTCCGGATCTTGAAACCCTTCCGGATACATGTTTAAAAAGATTTGTTCTGATTCTTTTAGGGCTTCTATGTTCATGCGATTTCCTCCGTTAAGGGGTTCAATGCTATAGTTATTTGAACCTCTCTTTCTTAGTCAATAATCTTTTATTGTATCGATCATACCATGACTCCCCTGCAAAAAAGGTAATTTCATAGACATTATCATAAAATCAAACGATATCTTACTTGCTGGCAGATGGAGTTTTTGCCATTGGCAAAACACTCCCAGGTCAGGCTTGCCTGACACCACGTCGGTCCGCCCCTACAAAAGCTTGTAAACCGCTTAAATAAAAATGTAGGGGAGCACCCTGGATTGACTGTGAAGTTTTGCTTCCTAAAAACTTCAAGGCGTGTTCTTCAACGCCAGTCCCCTAATACATCCACTATTTCGAAAAGAGTATCACTCTATCCAGCATGATCTCAGATGTTATGGGTCCAACATCGGTTCCGGGTTCCAGATAGGATCGAAATCCGATAAAGGCTTGATGTCCCAGGGGAACACCGTAGGGTAACGGTGTTGAAGGGACCATTAAAACGTTTTCAACATTCTCCAGTTGTTTTCTTGAGACAAACCAAACATAGAAGTCTTTGGCCAAAGGTTCATCGGGTAAATATTCAAGGGCGGTATTTTCATATTGATGGTTGGAGATCCCTCCCTGTCCGTTGAAATATTGCGAGCCGTAAATACTGAAATTGGAATACAGGGATTTTCCTGATGCGTGATGGTTAACGCCAAAGACCACCAGAAAATCATCCTCGTCCAGAATAAAATCATCAGTCCTGGTATACAGTGCATCCCGTGATTCTCCCAAGACTTTTAGCCATTTTTGAATGGCTTCATAACCTTCTGTTAACCATTGACTGCTGTAAAAAATCTTAGGGGTGTATTCAGGAAATCGGCTGATGATTTCTCTTTGAAGTTTTTCCATTACCGGTGTGTAGGACATTTCAGTGGTCCCGCTGCCGCGAATGGCAAGGCTGGGGATTGGAAAATATAGTTCAACTATATCTTTTTTAGGGGTTACACGGAAGATGTAATAACCGGGATCGTTCAGAAATTCCTCTTTCAACACTTCGTCTTTAAAATGTGTTGTTCGATGAAGAAAGAGAAACTCATCGTCGTTGGGATTAATACCCATGTTGACAAGCGTTTCCGGGATGATATCTGTGAAGATGGTTTCATTTGATATTCCCGATTTTTTGGCTGCGTTCCGAATCATGTTCTCCGTTGGTTGGTTGGCAGTTGAGATGATCATGATGTTTTTGTTAAAAGGGTCCGGATCATTGGAGGCTTTTCTGATGTTACCGATATTCAAGGTATCTCCCAAGCTGGCGAAGATTTTGATTCTGGTCATTGTTTCAAAGGAAACCCTGTTTAAAAGGTAAGAGCGATAACTAAAGAACTCGCAGGGCGGCGGGGTCTTTCCCAGGATGACAATGGCCTCGTTCTCGTCCAAACGATAGCTGAAAGGTAATCGGTTGGCAAAAGTCTGTTCCGGATGAGGGGGGATTTGGATCAGCACATATGGGTTTTTGGCATTATTGCCATTGCAATCTGGAGTGTAACGTGCGGCAAACATGGCTACGGGGTCCGCCTGTCTCATGTTTCCTTGAGTAACGATAAAGCCGGCCTTTTCCAATTCTTCGACAAACTGTTTCACGGGTTCCGGTAATGGAATCTCCGCAAATGTTTCTGGAAATAGCAGCAATTTTTCATCAGCGTATGAGTATGCGGTGTTAAAAAACGCACACAAATAGGAAAGGGGTGAAAATATCTTTTCATCGGTTACAAAAGGGGCAGCTTCCATTTTTGAAACGGTTCCGTTTTTCAGGGCAAAATTATTGCCGGGTATCACCAAGCTGAATGTCTTCATCCAGTAATCCGAAATGCCGTATGAAAAAGCTTTGGAGTAAACTACCGGTAACACTCTGGAATGGAAGGCCTGTGAAAAAGTGAGATGATTGACAAATACAACTCCTTCCTTTTCAATGACTTCAATTTTTGAAACGGCATTTTCGTTAATCGCTAGTTCTACAGTGGAAATTGTGTGAGTAAATTCTTCAGCAAATGCAAAAGAAGAAAGAATTATCAGACAGAAGATTGCAGTTATTCGTTTTATTAACATGCAAATCACCTCATTTTACTCCCGGATATTTACCAGGAGGTATAAAAATATTTCCATTAGAAGAGACATATATAACTTGAATAGATGGAGCTCAATCCGAATATTTATGAAATGAATAAGTATACAATATAGTATTATATGCTAACAAAACATAGAAATCAAGAGAAGCTTTTAAATTATTTTCATTGGTTACTTGTGATTTTATTGTCTAAAGCAGCATAATAATAAACAACTTGACCAGACTGGTCAAGTTGTGCTATCATATCATTGACCAAATTGGTCAATATCGGATCGAGTTTTGGAGTTGAGGATTGTGGAAGAGATTTTGAAGAACATGGAAAAAGATAAACGAAATCGTATCATCAACAGTGCCTTGGAGGAGTTTACAAAAAACAGTTTTGAAAAAGCTTCTACAAATAGCATAGTAAAAAAAGCGGGGATTTCAAAGGGCTTGTTGTTTCACTACTTTAATAGCAAGCAGGAATTGTTCGAAAAGTTGGAAGAGTATGTTATCCATCTCATAACCGAAACAATCAGAAAACAGATGGATTGGAGTGGCAGTGATCTGGTGGAACGTTTTAAGGAAATTTCGTTGATCAAGATCAAGCTCATGAATCAATATCCTTATATTTACGATTTTTCTCTTGAGTTGTTGAAAAAGGGTTCAATTGAAGAATTAAAGGGCCGTTATGAGGAAGATTTTTCCGATTTGATGGTGAAAGTCTATCAGGAGAATATTGATTACACGTTGTTTAAAGAAGGCATCGATTTACAAAAGGTGGTCCGCATCATTCAATGGACCTTGGAAAAGATCGGGGAGGAATCAATTGAAAAATTAAAACAATCAGGCGAAAGGATTGATCTTGAAGCGCTTCAAAAAGATGTGGAGGATTATCTTGATATTTTAAAAAAGGCATTTTATAAAGAAAAAAACAAGGAGGATTCACATGATTAGTGTTCAAAACCTGTATCATTCGTATACAAACGATGACCATTAT
>CAZRYM010000155.1:0-4818 GCA_964604305.1 uncultured Thermotogaceae bacterium
TCAGGATGGTTTTTAGCAATACCATTTGCAATATCTTTCAATAATGTAGTCTTTCCGGTTTTTGGAGGTGCAACGATTAATCCCCTTTGGCCTTTACCAACTGGAGAAAAGATATCGATTATTCTTGTGCTAAGATTCTGCTGTTCATGTTCAGTTTGAAATTGATCCAGAGGATATATCGGTGTTAAATTTGCAAAAGCAACTCGTTCAAATACCTCTTCAGGTGGTCTGTGATTGACTGCTTCTATTCTTAAGAGGGCAAAATACTTCTCACCTTCTTTTGGAGCTCGTACCTGCCCCGATACAATATCACCGGTATTCAAACTGAACTTTCTAATCTGAGATTGAGAGACGTAAATATCATCGTTATTTCCAGGCAGCATGTTTCCTGTTCTTAAAAACCCATAACCTTCATTCGGAATGATGTCAAGGACACCTTCGTTAAAAAAGTAGCCAAAATTTTTTGCTTGTGCCTGTAGAATTGCGAAAACCAGCTCATTTTTTCTCATCCTTGTAAAGCCGGTAATTTTGTATTTTTTGGCAAGAGTATAGAGATCCCTAATATTCATGTTACTTAGTTTTCTAATGTCTACATCCATCTCCTGAATATTGTCTTTTCTATCATTGTCTTGTTCTACATCTTCTTCGGAGTTGATATCAAGAACTTTTTCATTTGATTCCATCTCGTTTTGCGTTTTAGACTCAGTTTCCTTCGATAAGAGTTTTTCTTCCTCTTTTTTTTGTGACAATTTCTATCATTCCTTTCATAATTCGCTGTTTAATTTTTTCCAATCAGACAAAAAGCGCTCAATCCCTATATTTGTAAGTGGATGAATAAAAAGTTGTTCCAAAATCTTGTATGGTATGGTTGCAATATCACAACCCATCAATGCAGCATCGACCACATGCCTTGGGTGTCTTATACTGGCTGCAATAACTTCAGACTTAAAATCATAAATCCTAATAATCTCTAATGTTTTTTCAAGCATTTCCATGGCATCCCATGCAATATCATCAATTCTACCGAGGAAAGGGCTAATATAACTTGCACCTGCTTTTGCAGCAATAAGGGCTTGTGCTGCTGAAAAAACCAATGTTACATTGGTCGGAATACCTTCTTTTTCCAAAGTTGTTACAGCTCTTATACCGTCTGTCGTCATAGGAATTTTAACGACAACATATTCAGAAATTTTTGCCAAATATCTGGCTTCGTTTACCATCGTGTCATAATCTTCTCCTATAACTTCCGCACTAACAGGCCCTCTCGTTATGTCGCATATTATCCGGATGTGAGAGTGGAAATCCTTCACTCCTTCTTTAGAAACCAGGCTGGGATTTGTCGTTACACCGTCAAGTAGTCCAAGATTTTTTGCCTTTTTTATCAAATCAATATTGGCAGTGTCTAGAAAAAACTTCATAATAACACCTCCAAATTAAATTGTTTCATATGATGTTTGACAAATAAAAGGATTATGTCTTCCTGTAATCCAATTATTATGAAATAATCGAAGTGATTTTTGCTTTGGAGACAATTTAAAAGGGTTCACCAAATTATACCATCAATAACAATAAATAAAAAAACATGAGGAATTTTCATTGTGTATCAGTTAGAAATAATATCTTTTCGGGTACATGAGCTTCTTTTTCATTTGCTGCCAACTTATGAATTAAAAACGCATCGCCAATTCGATCGAGATAGATGGTATTTGGTACAATGGTTATTGAAGTTGATAAAAAAAACTGGTCCATTCTGGATACATCTTCGATATGCACCTCATAAATTCCTCTATATAATCTACCAAATAACATCATAATTGTAATCTTGAAAGCTGAATAAAAAGAGATAAAAAAACTGAAAAAAAAGGTCAAAATCAGATTTTTTTTAAGAGGATAGGTATTTTCAGTGGAAAGTTTAGCTTTGATCAAAACTAACCCTAAATCTAAAAAAAATAAAATGATATAAGATTCAACCCCGTATTGATTTGTTAAAATTATCCAAATTATAGAAACCAGGAAAATTATGAACATAAATTCTCCTTGAAAGGAAAAAGAAGACAAGTTAAATGGCGGGGACGACGAGACTCGAACTCGCGGCCACCGGAGTGACAGTCCGGCATGCTAAACCAACTGCACCACGTCCCCACTCATTAAAAAAGTAGTAGAAACTTTATAAATGGCGGGGACGACGAGACTCGAACTCGCGGCCACCGGAGTGACAGTCCGGCATGCTAAACCAACTGCACCACGTCCCCACAACTTAATATATATCAATTCATATGACCTTTACTGGTACCCCCTAAAGGAATCGAACCTTTATCGGTGGATTAGGAATCCACTGTTTTATCCATTAAACTAAGGGGGCAACCACCTTCAACGAATGGAAATATATCATATTTGCATAGACTTGTCAAGTAGCCCATTCTAAAGTTTAATCTTTTAATCTAAAGTTCTGTAACAATAATTAATTGATCCTCGATTCAAAATGAAAGAATAAATAAAATAAACGTTTATGATATGATTATTTGAAAGGGAGGAGATAATTTTGAATCAACTTTTTGAAAGAGAAATTGAAAGGAGCTATAAGTTTAAAGGCAGAATCATCAACGTGCGTGTTGATCGTGTTGTTTTGGAAAATGGTAAAGAATCTGAAAGAGAAGTAGTTGAACACAAAGGTGCTGTAGCTGTTTTACCGGTTGATAAAAGAGGTTATTGTACGTTAGTCAAACAATTTAGAAAACCCATCGAAAAAATACTTCTTGAAGTACCGGCAGGAAAATTGGATCCCGGGGAAACACCTCAACATTGCGCTTTGAGAGAATTAACTGAAGAAACCGGTCTAATTGCACACCAATTAACGCCACTGGGTCATATCTTTACTACAGCCGGATTTTCAGATGAAAAAATCTATTTATATTTAGCTATGGAGTTGGAAAAGACAAATTCAAAACCTGATGATGATGAGTTTTTAAACATAGTCACTATCAAATGGACTGATTTACTGGATTTAGCTCAAGCGAACAAACTTGAAGATGCAAAGACAAATGTACTTATTTTAAGGGGATTACCTAAAGTAAAAAAATATCTTACCGATAAATATAAAGAGGAGTGATAGTTAATGATTACAGCTTTAGTAAACGGGGAGAAAATCCAATTCGAAGATAATAAGTACAAGACTTTTAAAGAATTTTACGATGATAATAAGCTTGACGGCAAAGTCCTTTCAAAATTAGTGGTAAACGAAAAGGAAGTGCCTGTTTCAAGACTGGATGATATATTTAGCGCTACTTTTGAAGGTGGCGAAAGTGTTGAAATGACATTCGATGAATTGATTCCATTTACATTAAATCTTTTAGCAAACCTCATGGAATATTTTGAAAAATTTGAAAATGCCTTACCTGCTTTTGCACAAAATATCCAATCAGGGAGTACTGAATCAATCGATGGACTGAAAAATCTTCAGGAAGGTTTAAAAGCACTGGAGGTAATGAAAACAAATCTTTTTGCACTCACAGGAACCAGTGAAAATGATTATTCTGAATTACAGAATGAAAAAAATAAGCTTCAACAGACCCTTGGAAGCATCAATGAAAGTATATTTAATAAAAACTGGGATGAACTTTCAAAACTGATTGAATATGATCTTCCGGAGGCAATAAAATATTATAAAATACTCTTTAAAAAGTCCGGCGAAATATTAAAACAGAAAAAATCATAGTTTAAAACGGGGTGATACGATGTATTCTAATACTACTTATGCACATTTGAAACCAGGTATCAAAAACCATTCAAGTTCATCTGAGAACTCTCCAGAGATAAAAACCATAGCTAAAAAAAATGATTATGCTGAAAGGACAGTTGATACAGCAACACCTGCAAAATTGGTGGAAATGCTATATTCCGGTGCGATCAATTTCCTTTCCCAAGCAGCAAAAGCAATAAGCGAAAAAAATTATGATATTGCAAACGAAAAGATTATGAGAGTTGAGGATATAATCATGGAATTAAACGTATCCCTCGATATGGATAAAGGCGGAGAGATTTCAAAAAATCTTCGGGCACTCTATAATTACATGTATAAACAATTACTAGAAGCCAATACAAAAAAGGATGTTTCAGTCCTTGAAGAATGTAAAAGCTACCTCCATGATTTGAGAGAAACTTGGATGGAAGCAATGAAAAAGGAAGGAAATCTAGCGGAAAAGCTTCCTGATCCTAACAGGAACAGGATTAATATAGCTTTATAATAGTTTTTTAGCAGCAATCAACGTAAACATAATGCTTTTTTTTGCCTGATACATCGCTCTATCGGCATTTTTAATTGAAGTGTTTGATTCATTTCCATCTTGAGGAAAAAGTGCAACACAAATTGAAGCGCTTATTGACATCTTCTCAGGGAATAATGTTAAAGAAATTTCCTCCCGTTCAGAACGTTTAATTTCTTATGTTATTCTAGCGATTAGAAGCATTATGTTTGCAAGGCTTGTTTGGGGGACAAAATTATCCCTGTATGACAAATTTTCATTTTTTTCTTTTTGTTTCGTAAAGTTATTAATTGTTCCGATAAGCTGCTGTATAAAAAAAGAATCCTCTTGATAATACTGAATTTTTTCCCCCCTGATGCAAAACACAAACCCACTGTTTATCATAGGTTTTTAATCTGTATTGAAACTCAAAAGTACTATCGAATTTTCCACCTGCCTCTCTTAAAACATTATAAATGATTTAAAATCATCTAAACTAATAAATCACAGAGTGAACATATTCTGAAATCATCTTTCTTTAATTCTCCATCATATATAAAAGTGATAACCTTTTTCC